>JBAUCP010000268.1:0-14301 GCA_049677625.1 Occallatibacter sp.
ACAAAAAGAATCTCAGCTGCAAATTGAGCGAACTTGGCCCGGGCGAAATCAACCGTGGCTTCCAAATGCCATCTTCCAATCACCTTCTAGACAGAAATTGATTGATGAATTTGCTCACGCTTCAGCAATGCGGCGAACTGCTCGGCTGGGACTGGCCGACCGAAGTAGTACCCCTGCGCCTCATCACATTGGCGAGTCCGAAGAAACGCCAGATCTTCGGAAGTCTCGACACCCTCAGCGACTACTCGCAATTTGAGGCTTCGGCCCATGCCAATGATTGCATTCATGATGGAGGTTTCTTCAGGAAAGTCGGCGGCATGGCGGACGAACGACTGGTCGATTTTGAGAGCATCGAGCGGAAACTTCATGAGGTAGCTTAAGCTGGAATAGCCTGTCCCGAAATCATCGATAGCCACCCTCACTCCCTTTTCCCGAAGGGCTTGAAGGATGCATGCGGCGGCTTCGGCGTGTTTCATCAGAACGCTTTCGGTCACCTCTAACTCAAGAAATGTTGGGTCCAAGCGGGTGTCGCTCAGTGTTCCGAAAAGGTTCTCCAGAAAGGATTCGCTTCGAAGCTCGATTGCAGAGACATTTACGGCAATCGTCCCTATTGGCAAACCAGCTTCTTTCCATGCCTGAGCTTGCATGCAGGCCTCTCTCAGAACCCAGGCGCCGATCGGCAAGATCAAACCCGATTCCTCGGCCACGGGAATGAACTGCTTTGGAGGTACCGATCCTCGAGTCTGGTGCATCCAGCGAAGCAGCGCCTCCGCTCCGGTGATCGCACCTGTCTCCAGATTGATCTTGGGCTGGTAGTGCAGTGTGAATTCCTCCCGTTCCAGGGCGCGCCGAAGGTCTTCTTCAATAGATTGGCGCTCTACGGCCCGAATGTTCATCTCCTGACGGAAGAACTGAAAGCCCTGACGGCCATTTTCTTTTGCCTGAAACATCGCCGTATCCGCATTTCTGATAAGTGTCTCCGCGTCGTGGCCGTCGTCGGGATAGAGGCTTACGCCAATGCTGGTGGAAATGTGAAGAGTATGCAGTCCAATAGAATATGGCTCCGCTATAGAACTCAGCAATCTTCGTGCTGCGATAGCGACATCTTCCGGTTGTCTTACTTCTTGAAGAAGAACGATGAATTCGTCTCCTCCCTGTCGGCTTACGGTGTCTGGAGCGCGTACACAAATTAGCAGGCGATTCGCGACAGATTGTAAGAGCCTGTCGCCGGCCGGATGTCCGAGGGAATCGTTGATATGTTTGAAACCATCCATGTCCAGGAAGAGCACCGCAACTTTGCGATCGTTACGCTGCGCCAGGGCAATCGCCTGGCCAAGCCTGTCGTTCAGAAGCAATCGATTGGGCAACGCGGTCAGGCAGTCGTGCTCGGCCGCATGAGCGATTTGCTCTGCCATCGCCCGCGCGACGCTCACATCGCGAAAAACCAGAACCGATCCGATCACACGTCCATTGTGATCGTGGATCGGGGCCACGGAGTCCTCAATACATATCTCCGTTCCGTCCCGCTGAATAAGGACACTGTTCAAAGGCAACTCTCCATTGCAACTTTGCCCGCCGGTCTTCAACATAGGATACGAGACCACCTTGCGCGTAGTCGCGCTTATGATGCGGAAAACTTCAGCAAACGGCCGGCCGGCCACTTCTTTCAGCGGCCAGCCCGACATCTTCTCCGCGACTGGATTGAGGAATGTGATGCTTCCCGAGACGTCGGTGCTTATAACGGCATCGCCGATGCAATGGAGCGTGGCCTGGGCACGCTCCTTTTCCTCGAACAGGGTTTCTTCGCTGATCTTGCGCTCAACGGCATAGCGCAGCGCGCGCACCAGCTCGCGCGGCTCGATCTGACCCTTGATGAGATAGTCTTGCGCTCCTCCCTGTATGGCCTGTATTGCCATCGACTCGTCGTCAAAGCCCGACAATATCACCAGCGGGACTCCCGGCGCTGCTCGATGAGCACGCCGAACCGCGTCCATTCCCTGCGCATCGGGCAAGCCCAGGTCGAGCAGGATCATGTCGACCGGGTTCATCGCAAGATATTTCTCCGCGTCCACCATGCACTCCACGTGCTTCAATTCTGCATTCTGAGAGCCCTGCTTTTTGAACATCTCCTGGATTAAGCGGGCGTCTCCCGGGTTATCTTCTATCAAAAGCATGAGTTTGATCGTTCGTCCGGTCATCCTTCCTGCCTCCGCCGGGGGAATTTTGTCCTAATCAACCAAAAATCATTCATGCTCCGGATCAAAATCTCGAATTCATCGAACTGAGCCGGCTTGATTAGGTAGCAGTTCGCCTGGAGCTGATAGCTCTTGACGATGTCGGCTTCGGAATCCGAAGTGGTCAGGATGATCGTAGGAATCGCCTTTAAGTTATCGTCCTTCTTTATGGTAGCCAGAACCTCGCGGCCATCCATCTTGGGCAGATTGAGATCCAGCAAAATGAAGTCTGGACGTGGAGAGCTGCGATAGACTCCTTCCTGCCGTAGAAAGGCCATGGCTTCCATGCCGTCGCAAACAGCACTCAAATGGATGTCTCTGTTTGCGTCCCGCAGTGCCTCTTGCGTGAGCCGGACATCGCCGGGACTGTCATCGATCAAGAGTCCCTCTATCGCCATATTTCACCGCCAATAACTCTCATACCCTTTTCCTGCTCTCTGCCAACGTGAAGTAAAACGTAGAACCTTGTCCCGGTTGCGACTCGACTGAGATGCTTCCGCCGTGCCGTTCAACGATCCTCTTGCAGATAGTCAATCCGATGCCTGTACCTGCGAATTCGTCCCGCTTGTGGAGCCGCTGGAACATGCCAAAAATTCGCTCGAAGAACTTTGGATCGATACCCAGACCGTTGTCTTGTATGGAAAATTTCCACTTCGTCTCATCCTCTCTGGCTGCGGAGATGTGTATTCGCGGGATTCCCGGATTCTGGTACTTTATGGCGTTGCCGACAAGATTCTGGAAGAGCTGGACCAGTTGACTTTCGTCCACTTCGATCTCCGGCAGAGGGCCGTGAGTCACGAGAGCACTGCTTTCGATGATCGCGGCACTCAGATTCCTGAGCGCCATTTTCAGTGCTACTTCACTGGATACTTTGATCAGTTCCAGTCTCCTCTTACCTGCGCGCGAATAGACCAGGAGATCCTGGATCAACCTTTGCATGCGTGTCGCCCCGTCTACTGCGAACGCAATAAACTCATCGGCTTCGGAGTCAAGCCGCCCTTTGTATCGCTTGGAGAGAAGCTGCGTGTAGCTGGCCACCATCCGCAACGGTTCCTGCAAGTCGTGGGAGGCAACATATGCGAACTGCTCCAGCTCTTCATTAGAGCGGTTCAGTTCCTCGATCTTTTGCACCAGATTAGCTTCAGCTTCCTTGCGCAAGGTGATATCGCGGATTGCCGCTGTCACCAAAATTTCGCCGTCGCTCTCCAACGGGCTGAGCATGATCTCGATGGGAAACTCGCTTCCGTCCTTCCTTCTGCCGCTAAGTTCGATCCCTGTACCGATCTGCTGCGCCAGCGCCTCCGCCGCAGTTCGGGTGCCATCAGCGATCAGACGTTCTGCAAACCCCGTTGGAATAATGTTTCTGACCTCTTGGTCTAAAAGGCCATCGCGGCTGTACCCGAACTGCTTCTCGGTCTGAGCATTCAAAAGCACAATCCTTCCGTCCTTATCCACGACCACCATCGCATCGGGTGCAGCCTCCAGGAGACCACGGTATCTTGCTTCCATGTGCGCCAGATGCCTTTCCTCATCCTTGCGCACGCTTATATTGCGGGTTGCTCCTGCGACCAGCTCGATCGCCTCTCCGAAGCCAACGATCGGAGAGAAAATGTACTCGTAATATCCAACAACGCCAGTCGGGCTGGTGTACTGGCTCTCATCGGTGACTTTCTGTCCGGTGGCAAAAACTTTCTGAATTAGTCCCTGAAGTCTCGCGGCTAGTTCGTCCGGATAATTCAGATCGAAGAAGTTCTTTCCAATCGCGTCTTCCAACTTCAGTCCCCATAGATCCAACAGCGGCTGGTTCGCGTACAGAAAACGCCCTTGACGATCAAATGCGTAAGCATAATCGGCCATAGAGGAGAGCATCATTTCGAGTACACGCCACTTCTGTTCCTGGCGTCGCCAGTATTCAAGTGTCTCTAAATCGCCAACCTTGCGCTCTGCGATATCTTCGCTGGCGAGGAGAATCGGCGGTTGCGCAGCAGGGCGAGCATTCAGCGACATTTATGCGCCTCGATAAAGGAGTCGTGGTCAGAACTCAGGAGTCTTTCTCCGTGCAGAAATCGTTATTTGTCATTACGAACCTCCGGTAGCCGGATTCAACACTTTCCGCGCCGAAGCACAAATCGTCGACGCGCTTGGAATCGTCTTGCGTGGGCCCTAAATACGGGCGCCGCGGCCATTGGATAGGTTTCGGCGTCTCCGCGCACCCTCTCTGCGTGAGTGCGAAGTTCCGGCCACTTCTAACGGAAAAATCCGAGAGCGCCGAGCGCAGATGAAGCACAGCCGAAGTGCGAATCTGCTGGGCTCTGGTTTCCCCGGTTCCCACCACCGAACCGATCTCGGCCCAAGTCATCTCTTTGTAGTAGAAAAGAGTCATCACCAACCGCTCCCGTTCGGGAAGAGCTCCGATCGCTGCTGTTAGCCGCTCCTCGATCTCTCCTCTCAGACAGAGAAACAGAGGATCGTCCTCAGTACGTCCTGGGAGATCGACCAGTTCGTCCTCGCCGGAGTCGTCATCACGCGTCAAGGGAAGCCCGCCAACCTCCAACCCCTTCAAATCTCCACGTAGCTTCTGATAGGCATTTAGGCTGATTTTCAACTCAGCGGCAATCTCGTCTTCAAGAGGCACGTATCCGGATCGTACGGTAAGTGCTCGAATAGCTTGCTGGACCAACCTTCCCTTTTTCCGCAGCAGTCTCGGAGCCCAGTCCGAGCTTCGCAGGCTGTCCAGAATTGACCCTTTAACCCGGAAATGCGCATAGCTTTTGAATGGGACTTTTTTCGCCGTATCGAATTTAACAGTGGCTTCCACCAAGCCAAGCAGTCCTGCTGAGAAGAGATCGTCTACCTCCACATGCCGAGGCAACCGCCTGTGTACCCGTTGCGCTATGCGGTGCACCATGGGCAAGAGTTCCAGCACGTCCTGCCCAAGCTTGGGTGAACATTGGACGGGAGACCCCACCACCGCCAAATCTTCATTCGGCGCGGGTGACAACAGCGAGAACGCGCCAGCCCCGGGAATCCATCTTTGGGGGCGACTTATTGTTTCCATCGTTGTTTGCATTTCAGGTCTTCTCATTAATTTGGGCCGCGTCCAATGGTGCGCGATTCGTCCGTCCTGAGAGACTGGCGCTCAGGACTGACACCATACAATTCGCTGCATGCCCACCGCCGCGCGGAACTCCCGACATTCGGACGGGTGCTTAATATGGATGTCACGATGTCTCCTTCCAAATGAAGGAACGGACGCTATCTGGGAAGGAGAGCAAGAGGAGGACGCAGGACTGGCCACTGTGGATTCTGGAGATCGCGCGCTATGAAGGCGGCGCTTTCGAACCTCATCATAAAAGGCCAAATCCGGGATTTGATCGTACCCGTTATCTCCGTAAGCGTGAGATGGCTTACTTTCAACATCACGGCCCAGGCGAGAATTCGCTCACACTCCGAAGAGATGCCTCATTTAAACGCGAGAATAAGGATAATGTTGGTCCATATTGCTCATCACGCCAAATCCGTGGCATTCCTGTGATTCTCGCCAGATCGGCGACCTGTAAGTACTCCAACCTAAACGCTATCGGCATCGGCTTTAAAAGAGCGAATCACGAACAGCACTGAGGGAAACGCCATCCACGGCATCCGCCCGATTTGTCCGACTTACAGGCGAATCATGATTTCAGTTTCTGCGGTGCAACCCCTTATATACAGGTCTGCTCAATAGACCCAACCGAACAGTCCGGAAACGTGCAGTTGACAAGCGCACAAGAGAATCCCAACGAGGAATATCCCCAGTGACGCGGGATCCAGGATAGGCATGGAAGTGTTCGCAGAGACGGCGGAATTGACGTGGTGAGCGGCTTAGATTCCGGCCCATTTTGCGTGGCTGATTTGGATAGCGGCAATTGGGCTTGCGCTTACCATTCTTGACTTTCCCAAATGTTCAATTCTGCTCACAAAATCGGGGCAGTCTTTCGTCCATAGCGACGTGGGGATGAGCGATTCTGTACAGACTCAGCAAACTGCCGTTGCTAACGTGGCGCTGTGTAGCCGTGTCGGCATTCCACGACGAGCCGGCAGAATGATGAGCGTCGGGCACCTTGCCACCACAACTGGATGAGAGGGAAAAATGCGCAAATACAGGACTGTTTTCACGTGCTTTCTGGCGACTCTGCTGGTCGCCCTTGTGGGCGGATGCGGCCAGGAAACGGTAACCATCCCAGGCGTGGTGTCAGTAACCCCCGCTCAAAGCGCTACCGGTGTCGCCACTAACACAACCGTTACCGCGACATTCAGCATGGCGATGAGCCCGGCCTCGATTACCACCACAACCTTCACGGTTGTAGCCCCGGGCGGCGTTGCCGTCGCTGGAGCCGTCACGTACTCCGGCTTGGTTGCTACGTTTACGCCGACTGCCGCCCTCCTAAACGGAGACACCTACACGGCCACCATTACAACCGGGGCTGCGACCCCAGGCGGCGCTGAGCTGATTGGCAACTACGTGTGGACCTTCCTGGTCGGCGCGCCCAGGAATCTGACCCCGCCGGAGCTGGTTTCGACTGTCCCTGGAGACACGGCAACAGGCGTGCAGGCCACAGGCGTGCCTCTGAATCAGGCGATAAGCGCAACCTTCAGCGAGGCGATGAATCCGCTGAACCTGACCACGACAACCTTCCTGCTTTATTCGGGTACGGTAGCGAGCGGAACTCCGATAAGTGGACAGGTCACTTATGACCAGGTCAACTTTATTGCCACTCTCACGCCCACGAACCCGCTTACTGCCAGCACCTTCTATACCGCAACGGTGACCACCGGAGCAACGGACATGAACGGCAATCCGCTGGGGACCACCGTTCCATCCCCTTACACCAATCCCTGGACCTTTGAGACCGGAACGGCGTCGGTTCCGCCGCCGGTGGCTTTTGGGCCAACCATAAAGCTGTTTGGCGGCTTTGGCGGTTCCGCCGGGATGACCAACCAGGGAACCAGCACAGTGGTCAATGGAGATATCGGGACCACAGGCGCCTCTACGCTGATGACCGGATTCCACGATACGAGCCTCCCGATTGTTGGCGCCGTATGGCCATGCACGTATACAGAGACGACACTCAACATCGGACAAGTGAATGGGACGATCGACACCGGTCTGAACCCTCCTACCGTTAACTGCCCGCTCGAAGGAACCGCCGCCACAATGGCCATCGCAACCGAGGCTTTGTCGGAAGCTCAAACTGCTTACATCACCCTGAAAGGCCTCCCCTCAACCGGCGTTCTGGCAGCGGAGTTGGGCGGCACAACCATTTACCCCGGCGTCTACACAAACGCAAGCACGGTTGGCATAACCAGCGGGAATCTTACTCTCAACGCTCAGGGCAATCCCAATGCGTACTGGGTCTTCCAGATCGGATCGTCTCTCACCGTAGGCGAGGCCGGGATGCCACGAAGTGTCATCCTGTCCGGCGGCGCCAAGGCCAGCAACGTTTTCTGGGCGGTCGGGACCTCCGCAACCATTAACGGGGCGGGCGGCGGAACGATGGAGGGAACCATCATTGCCGGGGCGGGCATATCGGTTTCAACCGCCGGAAATGCCGCGGTAACGACCATAAACGGAAGACTGATTGCTTTGACTGCGTCGACCACACTGGTGAACACCGTAATCAACGTGCCTGCTCCGTAAGATCCGGCTGAGACCGCCTCACGGTGGTCTCAGCCATTTTCGGGCAATGCTGTGTCCGGTAAGTTCTGTTCGCGTTAAATCAACCCGCCGCTGAGATTTTTTGACGATCGCGACGCGCAGTTTGGGAGGCGACAATGAGATTGAGTGCAAGATTAATTGCCACAGCGGCATTTGCCATTTTTCTAATGCCTGCGTTCTTGCTTGGTGCGGAAGAAGCGGCAAAGCCGTCAACCGGCGCCGGGAACGATCAAGCTGCAGATTCCAGCTCCAGCGCCGCGGCTGTCGCCGATCCGGCTGCTCCGCTGCCGGCAGCCCCAATGCCGGCTGCCTCGATGTCGGCAGCCCCAATGCCGGCTGCCTCGATGTCGGCAGCCATGCCGCATTCGACAGGCCCGGACAGTTATACCCCCAAGGCTGAACTGTTCCTGGGCTACTCCTATCTGCGCTCGGTGCCAACGCTGGAGGCTGGAAACCGGCTGGTGTGGCTGAATGGCGGCAGCGCGTCCATCGCCTTCAACGTCAATCGCTATCTGGGGATCGTTGCCGATGTTGGCGATTACACTAACTCGGAGATCAAATTCCAGGGCGCATACACGCCTACAGTCGACGTGAACGACGCAGACGGGGGTGTCATCAGCTATCTCTTCGGTCCGCGCCTGTCCTTCCGGCACGAAAGGATCACTCCTTTTGTCCAGGCTCTGTTTGGAGGCGTACGCGCCAGCGAAGTGACACTCGCCAACTGTACATTCAGCTGCACGCTTCTTCCCGCTCAGAATGCCTTTGCCTGGACCGCAGGCGGCGGCCTGGACGTCAGGGTCCACCGCCATTTCGCCATCCGCATCATTCAGGCCGAATACATGATGACCAGGTTCCAGGATTACACCACTGGAAACACCGCGTCGCAGAATGATATGCGCCTATCTTCCGGACTTGTCTTCCGCTTCGGCGGAAATCCCGCTCCCACGCCGGTGACTCTGGCGTGCTCAGCCAGTCCGGCTTCAATCTTCCCCGGCGATCCGGTCACGTTCGCCGCGACGGCCGGCGACGTGGACCCCAAGCTCCATGTGGTTTATACCTGGTCGGGGGTGCCGGGCTTGAATGGCAACGGATCGACGGCTTCGTTGGACTCGGGCGCCACAGCTTCGTTGCCTCCCGGCTCCTATACGGCGAATTGTGGAGTGAAGGAAGGCAGACCCGGCAACGAAGGCCTGAGACCGTGGGAATCTGCCGCGGCAACGGCCAGCTTCACAGTGAAGGCGTTTGAGCCGCCGACGATCAGCTGCTCGGCTACTCCCGTCACCCTCAATCCGGGCGACAAGAGCACAGTCACCGCCGCCGGCGTAAGCCCGCAGAACCGGCCGCTGACGTACAGCTTCTCGGCTGTGTCGGGGACCATCAGCGGCACCGGCGCCTCGGCCACCTTCGATTCGACGGGCGCTGCGGCCGGCGCTGTAGGCATCGCTTGCAACGTATCGGACGACAAGGGCCAGACCGCAACCGCCAACATCAGCGTGACCGTCGCGCCGCCTCCGCCTCCCCCAGCTCCACCCGCGGAGCAAGTGCGGCTCGAGGCTCGCCTGGCGCTGCACAGCGTCTTTTTCCCCACCGATCAGCCCAGGGCCGAGCATCCCGAAGGCGGCCTGCTGGCCAGCCAGGAGGGAACTCTGACCACTCTCGCGACCGACTTCAAGAGCTACCTCACATTTAAACCCGATGCCCACCTGATCCTGACAGGACATGCGGATGTGCGCGGATCAGTCGAGTACAACCAGGCGCTTTCCGAACGCCGTGTCGCCCGCACCAAGCAATTCCTGGTTGAACAGGGTGTTTCCGAAGCCGCCATTGAAACGCGCGGCCTTGGCAAAGAGGAAGAACTCACCGCCGACCAGGTGAAAGAGCTCGTCGCACAGAATCCCGATCTGAGCGACGCGGAGCGGGCGAAAGTTCTCCACGACCTGAACGTCATTGTCCTGGCTCAAAACCGCCGTGTGGACGTCACTCTGAGCACCACGGGCCAAGAGTCGGTGCGCCTGTACCCGTTCAACGCCGCCGATGCGCTGACTCTTATTCAGGAGAAGTCTACGACGCCCAGAAAGAAGACCGCGGCGCCGGCCCAGAAGTAACCGCTTAAGCCGCCGGAGCAGGCCTGCAGGCCGCCTGCTCCGGCGAAAAAACTCATAATGCGGCCCTCAGAAGGTTGACAGGGGCCGAACAGCTTCAGCGAAAAACGTAGCCAGAGCCCGCCCGAGAGAACGGTTGAAATGGTGGTCAACAAAGCGACACCGGAGTACCTTTTGACTGGGAATATGGCGACCACGCCGGAAAGTCGTGAGGTTGCCGTTCGTCTTCCTGGATTTGCGCACGACTTAACTCGCTCGTAGAGCTTCCATGAAGTCTCTTATTCTGAGTTCTGGTCGGTTGGTCGGCAATCCGGACATTACCTCGATTTTCGAGTTCTTCCCGTATTGCCGGTCATACGTCCGCGGCAGGTATTTGGGCTAGAGCCTGTTATTAACTTGGTAAGCGTGCGGTGATCGCACCTACCACACGGTGCGATGCGCAGGCTAAGCATTGCCCAACACCGGTTCCAAAGCGTGCGGTCGGTTGGTCGCGATGATTCCCCAATCCGAAAAGCGCATTGGCGGCGAGTTGCCGGGGAGGCGAGTCAACCCTCGCGGCCCTGCTGGCGGATGCCAAGGATGAGAGTGAGGACCAGGAGCGCGAGGAAGGCCATAGGATACTCCAGAAAGTGTCACAATCAGCCGCCCGCATCGATCGCCTTACCCGCAGTCTCGCCGGCTTCGCCAAGATCGTCGAAGCGTTCGATCAACGCGGCGTTAGTTTCGTGTCCGTGACCCAGCAGTTCAACACCACCTCGTCGATGGGTAGACTGGCTCTCAATGTCCTTCTCTCGTTTGCCCAGTTTGAGCGCGAGGCGACCGGCGAGCGTATTCGCGACAAGATTGCAGCTTCCAAACGCAAAGGGATGTGGATGGGCTATGCTGGACCCTCTATGCCACATGGATTTGATGCGTTCCGAATTTTCATCTCGGCTCCGGGCGATCTGGAGCGGGACCGGGAGACTTGTCACGAAGCAATCGCGCAGGTCAATGAAAGCACAGCCATGCCGGCAAAGGTGCTGTTGGTCTCAGTTGGATTGCGAGACAATGAACAAATATCGGGCAACCGCGGCATAACTTCGGACAACGTCCGTTGGAGCGCATTTTTTATTCAGATCTTTCAGGACGACTGGGGACCGCGTGACCTGTTCCGCAAGCTGTTTCTGCTGGCGTTGGAATGCCGCGACGATGCAGCGATGCCGATGCGGGAGGTGCTGGTGTGCCTGAAGGACGCTCCGCAGGAAACCGATCGGGAGATTCTGGCATTTCGCAAAGAGCTGGAAGATCACCAGGAGCTTCGCATCTTGCGGTATAGAAGCGTGGACGAATTGAAGACACAATTCAAGGATGTCTGCGAGGGATGGGCGCGAGAGCTGATCGACTCGAAGATCGGGTCGGCGACAGGTGGGACGTAGTTCTATGCCGCCGATAAATTTCCAACCGACTACCTGAATGAGTCTTTTCCGCAACCCGAAAAGCCACCGGGTTGATGCACATTCTACGGCTCAATGGAAGCCCGCCCCTTCGTAGCCTGATGGATGCAGAAATTCTTAGAAGAGCGGGACGGAGCGCCATTCCATATAGAAGTGCATCTGGTCTTCGCGGACGACAGTGAAGCCGAGGCGGCGGTGGAACCGGAATGAACCAGGATTGAAGCGGAAGACGGTGCAGCGGATGGGGAGGCAGGCCTTGGCGGCCTCATCTTGGAGCCGCTTGATTAGAACGGTTCCTATGCCCTTGCCCTGGAGGCTGGGGTGCAGGGCGATATCGACCAGATGCAACTCATCGTCGCCGGGCGCTACCCACATACGGCCCACTGGCTTACTGTCGAGAAGGACAACGTGGTAGCAGGAGTTCGGATACATCGCTGTATACGACGACAACTGCGCACGAAACTGCATACGGATGAGATTTTCCCTCTCGGAGGGAGTGATGGGGGCAAGAGCGAACTCCGGCGTACGAATCGCCGAGTAGAGGTCGTACAGGAAGATTTCGTCCTGTGGCAGTGCGGGGCGAACGGCGAGAGTGGACATGGCTCAAGGGGATGGGGACCGGTCTTTCAACGGTCCCGCGTTGGGAAAGTGTACTACCCTCGCGCTGGAAAGACACCGTTAATCGCGATGATCCAGTACATGCCGAGATAGGGCATCATGTTGTTGTGCGGCTGGCTGCCACCGTTGAATGGCGGGAGGGCGGCCGGTGCCATCGGCGTAAGAGGCGTAGCGGTGCTGGTGTAAAGGTTACCGGCCTTGTTGTCAGCTAAAGTGTTGCCGACGGGCGTCGTTGCGTCGGAAAGAGCGGACTTTGCCATGCATGCGTGGTTATGGTTGGGGGTTTCCGATGCTAACAGAGTCACAGTGGACGAGCCGCCCGTCTCACCCTGGGTGTAGCTGCTGAGACCCGCGCCCTGGCCGGCTCCCACCGGGACATTGCCCTGCAAATTCGGCAAAGCGAAGTTGCTCGTGCCGTTCCCGCCGTATTGGACTCCCAGCAGCGAAAATAGCGCTGTATATTGCGAAATCGGTAGCACCTGGCCGGAGGCAAGTTGCCATCCGACGGGATTGAAGTTGAAACCAACCAGCGTCAATTGACCTACAAATGGATCTGCCATGCTGCGATTCTCCTTCAGTTGCGAGGCCTAGTTGCGGGATGGGAAGATGCCTACCAAAGCGATGCACCAGTTCATCACCAGATAAGGTTGCCGGTTCTCGTGGGGCTGGCTTCCGCCTGCTGTGGAGACGGTCGCCGCGTTCATTGCCCCAAGGCTGTTCGGCCCCACGTAGTCGCTTGCGCCCTGGCCGGCCAGCATGGCTCCAGCTACGGGCTTCGGGAGCGAAGCCCCCGCGCCAGATGCGTTGAGCACATGGGTGTGCGGCGGTACCTGGGTCGACAGCACAGTTACAGATTCAACGCCGCCTATCTCTCCGTAATTAATGCCATTGCCCACACCGACCGAAGTCCGGCCTTGAAGGTTAGGCAACCCGAAATTTTGTATTCCATTCCCGCCGAACGTCGTTCCGACAAGCGAAAAAAGCGCCTGATTCTGATTAATCGCCAACAATTGCCCGTTGGCCAGGGCCCAGCCCTTGGGCGCGAAGTTAAACGATGCCAGCAAAAGCTGGGCTACAAAAGGTGTTCCCATGCTTTTTCTCCTTCGGATGCTCGTTATCGACTGTTCCCGTCATGACTGGCTTGGATAGACACCAAAAAGCGAGATGACCCAGTTCAGCACGAGGAAGGGCTGCAGGTTGTTGTGCGGTTGGCTGCCCCCGCCGCTGAAACCGATCATGGCGTTATTCATCGCGCTGGCCGGCGCCGCGGTGATGTAGGCGGACACGCCGGAGCCCAGCGTATTGTTGGTCGGAATGTTTGACGAGGCAGCGGTCCCGGAACCCAACAGTTGGTGGGAGTGAGCCGGGAACTGATTCAGGGTGATGGTTACTGTTTCGACGCCTCCGGTCGCTCCAATCACGTAGGTGCTCACTCCGTTCGAGCCTTGGTGGATCGGAATGCGGCCTCGCAGATCGGGCAGGTTGAACGTCGTTTGGCCATTCCCACCGTACGTGGTGCCGATCAAGTTGAATAACGTGCTGTTTTCAGCGATCGATTGTTGTGCGCCGTTACAGATCGCCCAGCCGACCGGCGCGAAGTTGAAACCGACCAAACGTACTTCACCTACATAGGCCTGGCTCATTCTGGATTCCTCCTTGAGTTTTTGAGGATGCTTCGGGGGCGTGAGGAAGTAGCCTCACACTTTTACCACCGACGTATACGGAGTGCAACAAATTTCTCTTAAATTAAAATCGAGCTGCATAACTCTACGTAATGATGGTGCCGAAGCACATCGCTGGAACATCCGCAGGTCTGCGTGCACAAGACTTTCAAACTCATCGCGCTGGCTGAAACCAAATAAGTTGCGTCTACGCGGCGCTAGGTCTATAGCACCTAAGTAAGGGGGGATGGATGGAAATATCCGTTGACATGGGTAACTTCAGCGCGATACACCTACCGGGACTGAGATGTAGTGTTCGCAGCCTCTTCCATTTTTACCTCGCGGCCTGAAAGGGCGCGAAGGTGAGGCCTGCCAGGTTTGTTTTCCCCGCCTTCGACGGCGACGAGATTCCTGTCTCGCGACCGGTAAGCTATTCTCTGTTCCCCCGAAACGCGCCATTGCCCCCACAATGCGAGGTCCCCAGTATGTCGTTCTCCGCTCTTCCCGCGTTGCCGATGCGGTTTGCCCGCCTGAAGTTCAGCCTGGTTGTTCTTGCCC
>JBAUCP010000269.1:0-1793 GCA_049677625.1 Occallatibacter sp.
CTGCTCCTCCTGAATGTTGAGGATGCGCAGCAGCCGGCGCATGGCGCGCGAGACGGCCATCTCAGACCTCCGCGGCCAGCGCGGCCAACTGGCGCAGGCAGCCGGCAAAGTCCACATGCTCGGCCGCGTCCTGGGTCATGAAGGCGCGCAGTGCGGTGCGCGCGGCCAGCGCACGGTCGAGATCGGGGTCGGCGCCGGCCTTGTAAGCGCCGATGCGGACGAGATCTTCAGAGCGCGCGTAGACGGCCAGCAGCTTGCGCACCAGCGCGGCCTGCTCGCGGTGCTCGGGCCCGGCCACCTGCGGCATCAGCCGGCTGATCGAGTCGAGCACCTCGATGGGCGGATACCAGCCTTCGGCGGCCAGCGCGCGGGAGAGCACCACGTGCCCATCGAGCAGCGAGCGCACCGCGTCCACCAGCGGGTCCTGCTGATCGTCGCCCTCCATCAAGACGGTGTAAAAGGCGGTGATGGAGCCCACCCGGAACTGCCCGGTGCGCTCCACCAATTTGGCCAGCCGGTTGAAGACCGAGGGCGTGTACCCTTTCGCCGTCGGCGGCTCGCCCGCGGCCAGGCCGATCTCGCGCGCCGCCATGGCAAAGCGGGTCAGCGAGTCGAGCACCAGCAGCACGTGCCTGCCCTGCGCGGCGAAGAACTCGGCTACGGTGGTTGCGGCCAGCGCCGCGCGCATGCGCTTGAGCGGCGACTCGTCCGAGGTGGAGACAATGACTACCGAGCGCGCGCGTCCGCGTTCGCCGAGCGACTCTTCCAGAAACTCGCCCACCTCGCGTCCGCGCTCGCCTACCAGCCCGACCACGGTCACATCGGCCTCGGTGTTGCGGGTCATCATGCCGATGAGCGTGCTCTTGCCCACGCCCGATCCGCCGAAGATGCCCACGCGCTGCCCGCGGCCCACGGTGAGCAGCGCGTCGATGACGCGGATGCCGCTGCCCAGAGGCACGCGAATAGCCACCCGATCGAGCGGTGAGCGGACCACGCCCTCAATAGGCAGCGAGGCGGGCATTACCGCGAGCGGACCTTCGTCGATGGGCGCGCCCAGCGCGTTGAGCACGCGACCCATCAGCGCCGGTCCCACCTCGATCTCCGGGCTCACGCCGAGCGCGGCCACCGAGTCGCCGAAGCGAACCCCATCGGTGGTTTCGACGGGCATGGAGAGAACATTTGCGCCGCGGAAGCCGATCACCTCGGCCAGGTGATGGCGGCCGTACTGGTCCACGATCTCGCAGCACTCGCCTACGGTGGAGAGCGGCCCGGTGGACTCGATGGTCTGGCCCACCGACTCGACTACCCGGCCGCGCCAGCGCCAGGGCCGGCCGCGCTCCAGGTGCGCAAAATATCGTGCCAGCAGCTCGGTCATCCGCGGCGCTCCTGAATGGATTCCTGAATCTGCGCAGATGGGCGCGAGCCGGACGGCGACGGCCTCTCGCTGCCGCCGGCGCGGTCGAAGAAGCCGCGCTCGATCTCGGCAAGCTGGGAGCGGATGCCGAGATCCACCGTGCCCAGGCTGGTTTCAACGATGCAGTCGCCCAGCCGCATCTCGTCGCCGGCAACGACCAGGGGCTTGAGCGGCAGGTTGGGCAACAGGGCAATGGCCTCGGTCCAGAGGTCGAGATCGCCGGGCGGCACGCGCAGCTTGACCTCGGTGGTTGCCGAGAGCTGCCCCAGCGCGACGCGCGCTGCGCCGGTGAGCAGCAGCGGATCCATCTGCGCCTCGCGGCGCAGGATGCGCGCGGCGATGGCCAGAGCCAGCTTGACCACTTCGTGCTCCACCTGGT
>JBAUCP010000270.1:0-1925 GCA_049677625.1 Occallatibacter sp.
CTGATGTTCCGCTACAACATCAACGACTCGCTGACCACGGACGCCTACGGCACCGCGCAGGGCCAGGTTTCTCCTCAGGGGTTGAGAACGCAGTTGGCCAAGCTCGACGAGACCCACATCTTCAGCCCCACGCTGCTCAATGAATTCAGCGTCGCGGTCAACCGTTTCTACTCGAATACGGCTTCCGATACGGCGCAGCCTTATTTTTCGATTTCGAGCTTCTTCGTGAATCTTGGCGCGCTTCCCGGAGCGAACACCTTCAACCAGACCAATGCGAACACGCTGCCCGAGATATTCGACAACCTGACCAAGACCGCGGGCAACCACACGCTGAACGCCGGCGTCCAGATTCGCCTTAACCGGCTCAGCACCTGGCTGCGGCCACTCGAGAGCTACGACTACTACAGCTTCCAGAGCCTGGAAACGAACTCGCCGTTCGTGCTTGCGAAGAACGGAACGCCCGGGTTCATCGGCAATGCCGATTCCAACTGGGACGTCTACGGGCAGGACGACTGGCGGGTCAACCGCCGGCTGACGCTGAATCTCGGCATGCGCTATGACTACAACACCACATGGAATGTCGCCCACGGCAACCAGCGCCAGTTCGACTACGCGACCCAATCCTTCGGACCAACCGGCCAGAGCGCCTACAGCGCCTCGAAGATCGATTTCGCGCCGCGCATTGGCTTCGCGTGGCAGCCCTATGGCGACGGCAAAACGGTGGTTCACGGCTACGGCGGCCTTTTCTATATGCCCATGCAGCCCTCCCCAAACACGCTGGCAGACAACATGCCAGCGAACGCAACCATTTCCGACAACCTCTTCGATGCGCTCTTCGGAAACCCGCCGTTCTCCATCTCCTATCCCACGCCGAACCCGCCGCTGCTGCCCGGAGAACAGAACGTCTTCATCTTCCCGACCAACCCGCACGATCCTTACTCGACCAACTGGCTCTTCGGAGTCCAGCAGGCAATTGCTTCCAGCACGGTGCTGGCCATCAACTACACCGGCAACAAGGTGCAGCACACCCAGGCCGGAGTCGCCTTTCAGGGAATCAATCTGAATCCCAACGAGCCCAACGGCATCAGCCCGCGGCCGCTCGCCGCGAGCGGCGTTCCGTATCAGAACGAGAACTACTACCCCAACAGCCTTTTCTCCGACTACAACGCGCTGCAGGTGCAACTGCGCCGGAATGCCAAACAGCTCGAGCTGGAGGCGAATTACACCTGGTCGCACGAGATTGACGATGAGGTCAATGTCTTCGCCGGCTTTGAGGACCCGCTCGATCCCAGCCACGACCGCGGCGACGGCGACTGGGATACGCGCAACAACTTTACCGCCAGCGCGGTCTACAACCTGCCTGAGCTGAAGGGCTCAAGCCGGCTGAAGCAGGAGTCGCTGGGCGGCTGGCAGGCATCGAGCATTTTGCAAACCCGCGCCGGTCTTGGGCAGAATGTGGAAGTGACCAGCGGCTTCTTCGGCAATTTCATGCGGCCGAACACCGTTCCAGGCGCGCCCTTGAAGGCCTCCAACGCAGGCTGGCCCAACTCCAGCTACAACATCAATGCCTTCGCCCTCGAGCCCGGTTTCGACGGCATCTGGGGCGATCCCTCCACGCTCGGCACTGTAGGGCGTAACTCGATCCGCGGCCCGGCGTTTTTCCAGTTGGATATGTCGGCCATGAAGAACTTCGCCATTACGGAAGGCCTCAAGCTGCAGTTCCGCGCGGACATCTTCAACATCCTTAACCATCCCAACTTCTCAAACATCGACACAGGTATTTGCAGTTCGGTCACCTATCAGCAGAACGGCGCCGGCGCGATCAGCGCAACCTGCGTACCCAATACACCCGCGTTCGATGCCAACAGCAGCACCTGGACCGGATTCGGAGTATCGAGCGCAACCATCGCCGACGCCGACACCAA
>JBAUCP010000271.1:0-14415 GCA_049677625.1 Occallatibacter sp.
GGCGCGGCGCGGGCACTGGATTTTGAGCCGCCCGGCTCCCGGCTTGGCCGCCCGCTGGAGGATGGAATTGTTCAAGTTGTTCAAGGCACTTCTGAAATTTTCCGTGGCGGTCTTGCTGTTCGGGGCAGCCACCTTCGCTTCGGCCGCGCAGTTGTCCACCGACGCACGCTCGGCGATTCCCCACGATGTGCAGCAACTGGTGGTCATCGACTACCGCGCCATGCAGGACTCCGCCTCGGCCATGGATCTGCGCAACCGCGTCATGCCGCCCGAGCTCAAGCAGTTCGACGTGGCGCTGCAGAAGTCCGGCCTCAATGACAACCACGACGTGGACGAGCTGGCATTCGCGCTCTTCCGTCCCGAGGGCGGCGACAGCGATGCGCTCCAGACCGTAGGCATCGCGCAGGGCCAGTTCTCGCTGCAGGACATTCTGGCTGCCTTCCGTAAAAACAAGGTCAAGCCCGCCATGGTCCGCACCAACAGCATCTACCCCATGACCAAGGCCGGCATGGTGCTTTGCTTCGTGGACCCCTCGACCATGATCTTCGGCGAAAAGGACGCTGTCACCAAGGCCCTTGACGCGCGCGACGGCGTCGCGCCCAGCATGCTCACCAACGCATCGATGATGAGCGCCATGCAGAGCGTCGACACCAGTTCGCTGTGGAGCATCCTCGACGAAAAGGGAACCCAGACCATGATCCGCCAGTTGCTGGGCGAGGCCGGCTCGGTCACCGACTTTGAAACCATCCGCAAGCGCCTGGATGCCTCCTGGTACTCGATGGACTTCCAGCACGGCGTCAAGTTCGACCTGACCATTGCTACCGGCGACCCCTTCACCGCCGCCACGCTTTCCTCGCTCATGACCGCCGCCGTGATGGTGCGCAAGATGAGCAGCACAGACGAGGAGAAAGCGGCCCTGAACGACACCTCCATCCAGTCCAGCGCCGGCCAGCTCAACATCGCCTTCGCCAGCACTGACACCGAGTTCAGCAGCCTGCTCCACTCGCCGCTGTTCCAGAGCATGGTACGATGAAGCCACTGCGCCGGTCTTGAAACCTGTCTAGAAGTTGTTTCACTGCGCGGTCTTGAAAGGGCACGGCTTCAAAGCCTGCCCTGAGCGAAGTCGAAGGGTGCCGAAAACATCGCAAAATGGGAGCGGGCTTTAGCCCCTGAGGTATGTTTTTGCTCGCCTCATTGAAGCCTGTTCGATTCACCAAGCACTGTCTAGCCCCTGAGGAACGTTTCTCGCCAGCTTCACCCGAAACCCAGAGCGGCCACCGAAGCCCTGACCTGCCGCAAAACCGTGAGATTTATACAACTTCACAGTTTTCCTCCGCACCACGATTCTTTTAACCGTCTGTACATCCTCCGTTTGCATACCGGCAAACTACCTCCCTTAGCGTGTCTCTTACAGGCGCCAAACCCCGCAACGCCAGACCGGATTCCCGCAGCAATAAATGCTTGACAGCCCTGTTTGCGTTCTTTTACGGTTCATTGCACGCAAGCGTTAACCTTCCGGTAATCGCATTGTTATGGTTAAGAGTGTATGGGCCACGGCCTTTGAGGAAGGCGATGGATTCTTTCCCGAAGATGCCTGTCGGGGCTTTTGCGCTGGGGTAAGGTTGCTCTTCTCCGAGCAGCTTATCCAGCGGCAGACAACCGGGAACCTGAGTTCAACGCAGCTTCATTCTGCAGCTCTTGCATGATTCATAAGCGCGCTTAACCGGCCTTTGCGCAGGCCCCCAAACCGCAGTACGAACCGAACAGAAGCTTTGAGGGATGCCATCTGCAGGGAACTGTGGCATCTTTGCAAAGCGCGTGTTCAGGTCGCTCTTCAATGCTCACGTGTGCATTAAGGGTTTTCGCATCATCTTGTCCCTCGGCGCGGTTCCGGATCATCCGCAATCGCCCCGATTTCAGGCCACTCGCAACGCAGAAAGGAACACAAGAAACATGTCCAGTGCGAATTTTTTCAAGAGGTTTTCTGGCGCAATCGTAGTTCTGGTTCTCAGTCTGTTCGTCGGCCCTTTGGCCCACGCCCAGTTTGAAACCGCTTCCGTTCTCGGCTTCGTGCACGACACCACCGGAGCGGCCATCCCCGGCGCCGGCGTGACGCTCACCAACATTGCCACCGGCGTTGAAGTGCAGGCTACCGCCGATGCGCAGGGCCAGTATGAATTCACCAGCGTACACGTCGGCGACTATAAGATCACCGGCTCCGCGTCGGGATTCAGTGAAACCGTCACCGAGGCCTTCACCGTGCAGGTGAACGCCCGCCAGCGCGTGGATGTGTCGCTGAAGCCGGGCGCTGCCACCACCACGGTCACCGTAACCGGGGCAGCCGCACTGCTTAACACCGAAGACAGCGAACGCGGCCAGATCATCTCTCCGCGCGACGTGAGCAACCTGCCGTTGAACGGCCGCGCTTACGCCGATCTGGCGCTGCTGACCCCCGGCGTGCGCGCCAACACGCTTGAAAACCAGACCGTGACCAGCCGCGACGCCTCCTACAACGTGAACGGCAACCGCAGCGAGCAGAACAACTTCCTTCTCGACGGACTCGACAACAACGCCTACGGCACATCCAACCAGAGTTTTTCGAACCAGGCCATCCAGCCCTCCCCTGACGCCATCAGCGAGTTCCGCGTGGAGACTGACAACTACAGCGCCGAGTATGGCCGTGCCTCCGGCGCCGTCTTCAACGTGAGCATCAACAGCGGCACCAGCCAGCTCCACGGCAAAGTGTGGGAGTACAACCGCAACACTGACTTCAACGCCATTGGCCCCTTCACTCCGCCGGTCAACGCGATCACCGGGCAGTCAGTCAAGCCAGTCTTGGTCAAGAATCAATTCGGCGGCGCGATCGGCGGCCCCATGCCCATTTGGAAGGGCAAGATCTTCTACTTCGGCGACTACGAAGGCAACCGCCAGGTGCAGGGCCAGTACTCTGCATCAACCGTGCCCAATGCCAATCAGCGCCAGGGTATCTTCGTCAACGCCACCAATGGCGCGCCTGTCGTGCTGCACAATCCTCTGACCGGTACGGTATATTCCAACGGCATTGTGCCGCAGTCGGACTGGGGCGCGCTGGCCAAGCTGGTGATCCCGGCTCTGCCCTCGCCCAATGTCGCAGGCGCCTTTTCCAACAACCTGGTCAATGTTCCCAAGGCCAACTTTACCGACAACAAGGCCGATGCGCGTTTTGACTTCGATATAAATCCGCGCACCACGGCTTTCTTCCGCTGGAGCATTCATCACGGCCACATCGTGGATGCCGAGCCCATCACCGGAGCCGCGGGTGGAAATGCCAACGGCACCATCCACGACTACAACAAGCAGATCGCCGCAGGCTATACCTTCCTCTTCAACCAGCACTCGGTGCTCGACGCGCGCGTGGCATTCACCTGGACCCTCGGCGGCAAGTCGCCCTACGGTCTTGGCCAGTCCAGCCTGCTGGTACAGGCAGGAATTCCCGGCCTGCCCACCAGCCCCATTGTCTCGCGCTCGCTCAACGACCAGAACGTCAGCAGCTTCAGCCAGTTCGGCGCGCAGTCCAGCAACCCGCAGTTTCAGAATCCCTTCGCTATCGACCCCAAGCTGAACTACACCTGGCTGCATGGCCGCCACAGCATCAAGGTGGGCTATGAGTTCCAGGCCATTAACACCGAGATCGACGACTTCAACCCCGGCTATGGGCAGGACAACTATAGCGGCGGCTTCAGCTCGGATGTGTCCAACAGCCTCGCGGGCGAATACAACAGCAACGGCGATGCTGGAGTCAAAGAGGCGGCCTATCTGGCCGACTTCCTGATCGGCGCGCGCAGCGTCTATCAGTTGAACAATTTTGTCATCGTCAACTACCACCAGCGGATGAACTTCATGTACGTCCAGGACGACTTCAAGCTCAGCCGCAAGCTCAGCGTCAATGCGGGCCTGCGCTATGAGCTGGTCACGCCGCAGTGGGTGGACGGCAATCACCTGGCCAACTACAGTCCTTCAACCAATACTCTGGTTCAGGCCACCGGCGGCAGCCTCTACGGCCGCGCGCTGGTGAACATGCCCAAGAAAGATTTCGCTCCTCGCCTAGGTTTCTCCTACGGCTTCAACGACAAGACGGTGCTGCGCGGCGGCTATGGAATCAGCTACGACCAGTTCAACCGCGAGGGCGGCGAGAATCTGCTCGCGTATAACGGCCCGTACATCGTCAACTCGTCCATCACGCAGCAGGTCTACAGCAATGGGGCCAATATCCCGATCTGCGCCGCGGGGGTTCAGAACACCTCCTGCTTCAGCCCGGAGTCGCAGGGCTACAATCCCAACGTCGTCAGCGCGGCGGGCTTCAGCACGGCTCTGGCCGAGACCCGCTATATCCCCAGCAACATCGACACCGGCTATGTGCAGGCCTGGCACTTCGGCGTGCAGCGCAAGCTGAGTGAAAGCACCCTGCTCGACATCTCCTATGTGGGCGAGCACGGAGTCCACATCTGGGTGCTCGACGATATCAACCAAGCTGCTCCGAACGTGCCCTCGGCCACCTGCAGCAATACGGTAAGCAGCGGCTGCGTGCCGTTGCTGAACCGCCGGCCCGACGTAGGCTTCACCGGCATTGAAGGCTCTTCGAACGCCGGCATGCTGATCTACCACGGCGCGCAGGTACGCCTCGAGCATCGCTATTCGAACGGGCTTTACCTGCTCAACGCATTCTCCTATTCGCGGGCAATCGACAACGCTTCAGGTCACCTGGATACGCCCAACAACGACAACTCGCGCGTGAACCTGGCTAACCTGAGGGGCGAGCGCGGGCAGTCGGCCTACAATCAGCCGCTCAACAACACGCTCACCGCCATCTGGGATCTGCCCTACGGCCGCGGACGCCGCTTTGGCGGAAACGCCAACCGGCTGATGGACACCGTAGCCGGCGGCTGGCAGTTCACCGTCATCGAGACGGCCACCAGCGGGCAGCCCGTCAACCTCATCTACTCTGAGCCCTCCCAGTTCGACGTGAGCGACCTGCTCAACTACCGGCCCAACGTCTCAGGCGATCCAAAGTCGCCGCGCGGATTATGGGTGAAGAAAGCGACCTCGCTCGCCGGCTATCTGAACTCCACCACAGTCACTATCCCAACCAATGTGGCGCAGCCTTACGGCAACGCGGGCAGAAACTCTATGCGCGACAATGCCTTCTATCAAACCAACTCCGGTTTGCATAAGTTGTTTCCGCTGTGGAACGAAAGCTCCAACCTGGATTTCCGCGTAGAGGCCTTCAACCTGCTCAACAATGTGAACTACCAGAACCCCGATTCCAACCGCGAGGACGGCGGATTCGGCGCCATCACCGCCTTCTTCCCGCCGCGGCAGTTGCAGTTGGCCATGAAGTTGACCTTCTAAATAACGGCCGGGCGGTTGCGGGTCATGAGACTCGCAGCCGCCCGCCGCATCTCACACCAATCTCTGGCTGATCGCCTCGGCAACGCCGGTGCTCAGGCTCACATTCTTCGCCGCAACGCTCTCCGCCTTACTGTTGCAGACCATGTTGCGCCCGTTTGCCTTGGCGCTGTAGAGTGCCGCGTCTGCCCGCTCCACCAACTCTGCTGCGTGGTGCCCCAGTTGCGGAACCAGCGTGGCGCAGCCAATGGAGACCGTCACACATCCCGTGGGCGTCTCCGGGTGGGGCAGCTTCCGCGCACTCAATCCCACGCAGATCTCCCGCGCCAGATGCATGGCTCCCTCGTTTGCCGTCCCCGGCAGCAGTACCGCAAACTCCTCGCCGCCAAAGCGCGCAACCAGGTCGCCGGGACGGCATATCGCGTCCTGCACTGCCTCGGCGATCTGTTTCAGGCAACTGTCGCCGCGCAGGTGGCCATAGGTATCGTTGAAGATCTTGAACTTGTCGGCGTCGATCAGCAGCATGGAGAGCGGCGAGTGCTCACGCATGTTGCGCCGCCACTCCGTCACCAGCGCCTGGTCAAACTGACGCCGGTTGGCCAGCCCGGTCAAGCTGTCGGTAATCGCCAGCGCCTCCACGGCGTGGTAGGCGTCTTGCAGCCTTTTCTCCGCCAGCTTGCGGTCGGTGATGTCGCGGACATTTTGGAGAATGCCGATCGGCGCGCGGGTAACCCGATCGCGAATGGTCCGCATGCCAACTTCGGCCCATACATAGGCCCCGCTCTTGCTCAGTACGCGGCACTCGAATGAGGCGCAGTCCGCTCCGTCCTTCAGACGGCGGAAGGCATCGGCGGCGTGGGCGTGATCGTCGGGGTGCACCGTGCTCAAGCTCTTGTGGTTCAGGATGTCTTCGCGCAGCCATCCGCCCCAGCCCTCGCCGGCGGCTGACACATACTTGCGGTTCCCGTAGAAGTCGGCGACGATGATCACGTCGCGCGAGGTCTCTGTCACCAGTTGATGCAGCGCAGCAATCCGCAGCAGCCGGCGCTCGCTCCCCCGCCGGCTCTCCAGCACCAGCGAGACACTGTAGAGGATGAACATGGCCGAGGCGATGAACAGTTGCAGCACGATTCCCGGCTGCAGCGAAGACGAGGATGCCAGCGTGGCAAACGGGCCGGCGCCGTGCAGTAGAGACCAGCCTGTCGCCGCGGCGGTCAGCAGGGTAACCAGTGACGCCCATCCCAACCCCATGCGCAGCAGGATCAGCACCAGCAGCGGGTAGACGAGGAACTGAACCGGCGCCTTGCTTTGCAGGCAGACGGCGAAGCATCCGCCCGCCGCGACAATGAGATAAACCCAGTCTGCCTTCAGGCTGAGCCCTCGCCCGAACCGGGAGCGAAAGATGGCCACGCACGCAGGCGTGGCCGCGACGAATCCAAGACCGTCGGCGATCATCCACTTCACCAGCTCCGAACCCACCGGCGTGTGCCGCCAGAAATGAGAGACGACCGCATCGATCAGGCCGGGAACGAGCGGCGCGGCGACAACCGCACAGGCCAGAAAGCACAGCACGTAGCGGCGGTCGGTAAAGCAGGGAAGCACTGTCTTGCCGCGGCGCAGCAGAAACGCGGCGATGAAAACCTCACACAGATTCAGAACCGCAAGCAGAACGCATAGGCCCCATCGCGGATCGACGAGCACGCTGCCGGCAAGCTGTGCCGCGAAGCCGGCGCGCAGATAGGCAAACCACCGCCGGCGCGGAGCCATGAGCAGGTAGGCGAGCCACACGCCGTTGGCGGCCCAGATGAGGCGATTGGCTCCCGGAGCCGCGCGCACAAATGCCGAGGAGAAGGCAACGAAGAAAAAGCACTCCGCAAGCCGCCTTGCCTGGCGGTGCGATCGCATCCACGCTTCCATTCGCGCGCGGACGCGTGCCGTTGTCTGCACAAGGAGGTCCTGACCGTTCGTGACTGCGGACGGATCGCGCAAACACACTCTCCTGAAAGCTCTATCGGAAAGATTGATTGCGGGAAGAGGAGGGGTGCGGCTTTCTGTGAATATCTTAATGACTTTGGAGTGTGCAGAAGATCTGGGCTTCGGAGTCAGTTTCGGCCCAGGGTCAGTTCCGGCTCGAACTCGACCTTCGCTTCCGGCAGCAGGATGATCTCCAGCCGGCCCTCCTGCCCCTGCGCGAGCGTGGGCCCGGTAGCCGTGGCCGTGCGCCCGTCAGCTTCCGTGTAGTCCACCTTGATGGGGCCGCTGTCCTGCACCTGGAACCGGTAGTGAAAATCCGCGCCCGCGGCAATCGTGTCGGCGCCGAAGCTTGCGCTCGGGTAGTCGACCTCGATCTGCTTCACCGCTCCGCCCGTCCGGTTTTCAATGGTGGTGTCAATGTGATACGAGTGGCAGCCGGTGAGAGCCGCCAGTGCAGCAGCGGCCAGCAGGCCCGTGCCGAATCTGCTGTGAATCATTGCCTGTCTCCATCGCCGGTCTTGGTCGCAGAGGGCGCGGTTTGTCCGGCATCGCGTCCGTCCAGCCTGGCCTCCAGCCGGCTCACCCGCTTCAGCAGCTCCGGCAGACGCTGGAAGATGGCGACGGCGCGCAGCCAGAGCCGGTTGTCGAAGCCCGGCGAGCCGGAGATCATCTTTCCCTGTGGAATATCGTGCGAAATGCCGGTTTGCGCGGTCAGAATCGCTCCGTCGCCCACGCTGCAATGGCCGGCCACGCCTACCTGCCCGGCCAGAATCGCGTTGCTGCCAATCTCCGACGAGCCGGCCAGCCCGGTCTGCGCGCACAGCAGCGTGTTTTCGCCGACGCGCGAGCCGTGGCCCACTTGAACAAGATTGTCGATCTTCGTGCCGTCGCCGATCTCGGTTGCGCCCACCGTGGCGCGGTCCACGCACGCATTGGCCTGCACATCCACGCGGCTGCCGATGCGCACCGGCCCCGACTGCGGAATCTTCTCCCAATGGCCGGCCTCGTTCTTCGCAAACCCGAAGCCGTCCGCGCCCACAATCGCGCCGTTTTCCAGCGTAACGTGGTCGCCCAGGATACAGTTCTCGCGCACCACCGCATGGGCGTGCGCAAAGAAATGGCTGCCCGTTTGCACGCCGGCGTAGAGCACTACGTGCGGCAGCAGCGTCGCGTGCGCGCCCAGCCGCACGCCCGCGTCCACCACCGCATACGCGCCAATGTGCGCGCCTTCGCCAATCTCGGCCGTGGGATCGATAACTGCTGTAGGATGCACGCCGGGCGGATAAGCCGGCGGCTGATAGAAAAACCCGAGCGCGCGCGAGAAAGCGAAGTAAGGATTCTTCACCCGCAGCGTAGCCGCGTCAATCTCCTGAAACTCCGGTTCAACCAGCACCGCCGCGGCCCGCGTGGTGCGCGCCAGCCCCGCATAGCGCGGATTGGCCACAAAGGTGATTTCGGTCGGTCCGGCGTCGTCAATCCCTTTCACACCTGTAATTTCCAGGTCTGCGTCGCCGCGCAGCTCCGCACCCAGCCGGCTTGCCAGTTCACCTAACTTCATTGAGCAAATTGTACCGGAATGGGCATCGCTATATCGTTCTGCATATCGTTCTGCCTTCAATGTTCGCTCCACCAACAATTTGTCATCCTGAGCGAAGGTCGCCGCAGCGACCGGAGTCGAAGGACCTGCTTTTGGGATGCTCAATTTATACGACGACCAGGAGATGAATGTGTCTGCGGGAAACGTAGCGCCGGTCTCCAGACCGCCTGATCGTGTACCAACCTTGGGTGCCCCAGAGCCTGCCCTGAGCTTGCCGAAGGGTTCGGCGCATCTTTGTTTTTCGCGCCTAACCTGGGATAGCACACCCGCAGACCCGCCACTCTCAATCGACCACGAAGCTCCGTGCCCCATCCTGTCGATTTTGTTCTATCGACAGGGTGGGAAACCACAAAACCAGCCCAGTCACTCCCAATCAAGCACGAAAATGGGTGCCCCAGGTTCGGCGCGTTTTTGTATTTGCGCCTAACCTGGGATAGCACGAACCTCAATCGCAACACGCGAAATTATTCGGTCAAAATCTAGCGCGCGCCCTCAGGTCCCGCAGACATCGCCGGAACATCGCCTTGCACAGCCATCGGCGCTTCCAGAGTGCTAGCGCCCATCTGCGCCGCGTGCAGCACCGAGCCGGGCACAATGCCCAGCACCAGCGTGGCCGCCACAGCCAGCAGCAGCGCCGCGCCCACGGCAACGCCCACATCCGCACGCGTCGGCGCGGCCTGGTCCGCGGCCGGACGCTGCGCAGCCACCAGCGCCAGGCGCAGATAATACGCCGCCGCAACGCCGGAGTTGAGCAGGCCGATGATCGCCAGTGCAATCGCTCCGCCATCCACTGCGGCCGTGAAGGAGTAGAACTTGCCGAAGAATCCGCCGGTGAAGGGAATGCCCACCAGCGAGACCAGGAAAAAGATCAGCAGGCTGCCCAGCAACGGTGAGCGATAGATGAGCCCGCGGAAGTCGTCAATGAGCGGCAGCTTTTCGTCGTACCCGCTCACCAGCGTGACCACGGCAAAGATGCCCACGTTCATGGCCGCATAAGCCGCCGCATAAAAACTCGCCGCGGCAATGCCGATGGTTCCCACGCCCGCAAAGGCCGCCAGCAGATAGCCGGCATGAGCAATCGACGAGTAGGCCAGCATGCGCTTCACGTTCTGCTGGCGCAGCGCCGCCAGGTTGCCCACGGTCATCGACAGCACGGCAACCACCCACAGCAGCGGAGTAGAGAAGCCGCGCAGCGTCGGAAACGCCTCGTACACCACGCGCAGCAGCAGCGCAAAGGCCGCGGCCTTGGGCGCAGTGGAGAGCAGCGCCACCACCGGCGTGGGCGCGCCCTCGTACACATCGGGCGTCCACACGTGAAACGGCGCAGCGGAGACCTTGAACAGAATCCCCACCAGCAGCATGGCCAGCGCCGCAATCACCAGCGCCTGGTCCTGTGCGCCGGGCACGCGCTGCGCAATCTCGTAGATCTGCGTGGTGCCGGTCGCGCCATAGACCAGCGCGATGCCATAAAGCAGAAACGCCGTGGCGAAGGAGCCCAGCAGAAAATACTTGATCGCCGCTTCCGGCCCCTTGCCCGTCTGCTTGCGGTATCCAGCCAGCACGTAGGTGGAGATGGACGAGATCTCAAGCGCGATGAATACCAGCAGCAGTTCCACCGCGCCGGTCAGCAGGCACATGCCCACCGCGCCAAAGACCACCAGCGCATAGAACTCGCCCTGGTGATGGCTGTCGGCGGGCAGCGTATCCAGCGAAACCAGCAGCGCCACCACCACAATGCCGCAGATGAGCACGTGGAAGAAGACCGTAAAGACGCTTGTCTCCACCGTGCCGAAGAAGCCGGTGCCTTCCGGCAGCGAAAGCTGCCACAGGCTGGCCCACAGCGCAATGGTGGTTCCGATCGCGGCCACCCACCCCAGGTTGCGGCGACGCGTCGCCGGCGGCAGGGAGGCGTCGATCACCATCACGGCCACGCCGGTCAGCGTGAGGATCACCTCGGGAAGGATGCGGTAGATGTCGGGAACTGGATTCACCGCTGGCCCTCCCTCGGGTTGAAATTCACCGTAAAAGTAGAAATCATCCGCCCTTTCGGCGAGGCAGCCGATTCCTTCAGTTGCGGAGGATGAACGCCCGTCTGAATCGTATCGGTCCACAGCGAAGGCGCCACGCCCATCACCAGCATGAGCACAATGAGCGGCGTAAGCACCGCCAGCTCGCCAAAGCCCAGATCGGCAGCGGGCTTGTCGGTGGCCGGCGGGTTCTCCGTCCCGAAGAAGAGCCGCTGCACCAGCCACAGCATGTAAGCCGCGCCTAGAATCACGCCCACCGCGGCGGCAATCGCCCATCCGCGGCTCACGCCCACAAAGGTGCTCGAAAGAATCGTGAACTCGCCCACAAACCCGCTCAGCAGCGGCAGGCCGATCATAGCCAGCGAGGCAATCACGAAGTACGCAGCCGTGCGCGGCACTCTCGCGGCCAGCCCGCCGTAGGCCGCAATGGTGGTAGTTGCGTAGCGAATTTCGAGCGCTCCCAGCAGCAGGAACAGCGCGCCGTCAACCACTCCGTGCGAAAGAATCTGGTAAATCGCGCCGCTCCATCCGGTAAAGGTAAGCCCATAGATGGCCAGCACGATCAGGCTCAGATGGCTCACCGCGGCAAAGGCCATCAGCCGCCAGAAGTCGCGCTGCACCAGCGCCAGGCACGCGCCGTAGAGAACGCCGACGACCGCCAGCGCAATGAGCAGCGGAGCCATGGCCCGCGCCTGATTGGGAAACAGCCCGATATGAAAGCGCAGCATGGAGTAGAGTCCCAGCTTGCCGGCCACCACCATGGCCATGGCTACGGGAGCCTCACTGAATGTGTCGGCGATCCAGCCATGCAGCGGAAACACCGGCACCTTCACCGCAAAGGCAAACAGAAACGCCAGCGCCACCCACCAGAGCGCTCCGGCCGGGAAGGCCTCATGCGCCAGCGCGTACTGCAGATGCACAAAGTCAAAGCTGCCGGTGCGCGCGTAAAGCCACAAAATGGCAACCAGCAGCGGCGCCGATGGAATGAACGTGAAGAGGAAGAATTTGAGCGCGGCTTTGGGCCCGTCCTTGCGGCCATACATGGCGATCAGAATCGCCATCGGCGCCAGCGACAGCTCCCAGAAGCCGTAGTAAAGCATCAGGTCCAGCGAGATGAACACGCCGAACATAGCCGTCTGCTGCACCAGAAAGAGCGCATAGAAAACCTTGCGCCGTGTCTGGATCGCGTTCCAGCTTGCCAGCACGCCTACCGGTGCAAGCAGGCCCACCAGCACCACCAGCCACAGGCTCAGCCCGTCCACGCCCACGTGGTAGAAGATCGCCGGATCGTTGATCCATTGCCGGTCGATCTCGAATTGGAATCCGCTCTGGCCGGAGACGAAATGCGCGGGCAGATGGAGCGTGAGCACAAAGCTGAAGAGCGTGGTCAGCAACGCAATCCAGTTAGGCAGCTTGCCGCGGTCAGGCGCGAGCGCAACCAGGATCGCGCCGCCCAGGGGGACGAGAAGAATCAGCGTGAGAATGATCGGATCGATAGCTTGCATCATCTCAGTGCCCCACCATCTTGAAGATTGAATGTGTGGCAGACAGATGCAGCGCGCCCGGCCAGATCTGCGCCCACGGCACCAGCGCAAACAACAGCACAGCCGCCGCGCCCGCGGCCAGCCACGCCGCATACGAGCGCAGATTGCCCGACTGCCAGCGTTGCAAAATCGCGCCGGCCAGCATGGCAACGCCGCCGAGCAGCCACGCTATGCCGCCCAGCACAACCCAATCCACAAACCCTTCCAGCACCCATCTCGAACCGGCCAGCAGCGGCTTCACAATCGCTGCGCCATAAATCTCGTCCACGTAATACTTGTTTGCAAGCAGCTTGTAGCCGCCGGGGAACGCAGCCGCAAGCGCCGCCGGCCGCTCGGGCTTGCGGAGATAAAACACGTAGGCGATAAACCAGCCGATCAGCGCCACAGCCACAGCCGCCGCGCTGAGTATCAGCTCGAGATGCGGCGTGCTCGACTCCGCGGAGTACGCGCCCGTCACAGGCGCAAGGAACGCGCCAAAGCGCCCCAGCCCCTCGCCCATGCCAATCCATCCGCCGCACACCGAGAGAATGCCAAGAATCACCAGCGGCCCCAGCATCGACCACGGGCTCGCATGCGGATGCGCATCGTGCGCGCGCGATTCACCCAGGAACGTCATGTACCACAGCCGGAACATATAAAGCGCGGTCAGCAGCGCCGTTACAAAGCCTACGAACCACAGCGCCTTGCCGCCCGTACCCTGCAGGAAAGCTGCGTAGAGAATCGCGTCTTTCGAGAAGAACCCGGCAAAGGGATAGATTCCGGCAATGGCCAGCACCGCCGCGGTCATGGTCCAGAAAGTGATGGGAATCTTCTTCCACAATCCGCCCATCTTGCGCATGTCCTGCTCGCCGCCCATGGCGTGAATCACCGAACCCGCGGCCAGGAAGAGCAGCGCCTTGAAAAACGCATGGGTCATCAGGTGGAAGATGGCCGCCGAGTAAGCCGCCACGCCGCAGCCCAGAAACATGTAGCCCAACTGCGAAATAGTCGAGTAAGCCAGCACCCGCTTGATGTCGTTCTGCACCAGACCCATGGTTGCCGCGAAGATCGCCGTGGCTGCGCCCACAATCGCCACCACGCCCAGCGCAAACGGCGAGCGGTCAAACAGGAAGTGAGTGCGCGCAATCATGTACACGCCGGCCGTAACCATGGTGGCCGCGTGAATAAGCGCGGAGACCGGCGTGGGACCCTCCATCGCGTCCGGCAGCCAGATGTAGAGCGGAAGCTGCGCGCTCTTGCCCGTCGCGCCCACCAGCAGGCAGAGCGCAATGGCCGTGAGAATGCCGCCGCTCCATGCAGGATTGTCGCTGAGCTTCGATGCGATCTCGCTGAACGTCAGCGTGCCGAAATTAGCCAGCAGCAGGAAAATACCAATGAGAAAGCCGAAGTCGCCAATGCGGTTGACGATGAAGGCCTTCCTGCCCGCATCGGCCGCGGACTTGCGCTGGAAGTAGAAGCCGATCAGCAGGTACGACGCCAGGCCCACGCCCTCCCAGCCCACAAACATCACCAGCACATTGCCGGCCAGCACCAGCGTGGTCATGAAGAAGAGGAAGAGGTTCAGGTAGCTGAAGTAACGCGCGTAGCCTTCTTCATGCGCCATGTAGCCCACGGAGTAGATGTGGATGAGAAAGCCGACCCCAGTGATGATGAGCAGCATGACGAGCGAAAGCTGATCGAGCGCAAAGCTGAAGTCGATGTGCAGCGTGCTGATGTTGATCCACGCGTTCGGACAGGTTTCCGTCACGGTCTGAAAAGCCGGAATCGGAATGTCGCCGAAGTATCCAAACGTCTTGGAGAGCACAACGACGAAAGCGCCGAGCGGCGTGAGCAGCGCAACCGTAGTCACGATCCACTTGGGCAGCCGCGAGCCCAGGATTCCATTGAT
>JBAUCP010000272.1:0-16393 GCA_049677625.1 Occallatibacter sp.
CGTTCAGAAAGTTTGCGAGATCTATCTGCTGCTGCGGATTCAGGTTCATTTGAAAGCGCGAGTCGTAGAACTTGACCACGTCGCTCAGATTCGCAGCCGATCCGTTGTGGAAGTACGGAGCCCGCGCAGCCAGCCCACGCAGCCCCGGCACTTTCAGGCGGTTCACATCCGCGCAGAGTCCAGTGAACAGCGCCACGCCGGGGTCGGTGGTTACATAAACTACCGGGTTGCCATTCAAATCCGTGCAGCCGGTGATCTGGTAAATCGGGAGGCTGGGCGCGGTGAGCTGCTGCAAGCCGGCGAGGATGCCCGGATCTGTCTCACCGGCTGCCAGGCGGCTGGCGCCGATGTCGAGCGGCAACGGAAGCGAGTGCGTACCGATGTTCGGCGCATCGTGGCAGGTGCCGCAGGTGCCGTTGACGAGCGCCGGGCTGCCCAGCGCGGGATTGTCGTTGAGACCGGGCACGTTCGCGATCATCATGGGCGCGGTGTTGAAGATGTCTTCGCCGCGGGCGATGCTGGCCTGCGCGGGATTGGTGCTGTTCTCCCACGCCGCAAACAGCGTGAACACCGCTGGGTTGAACGGCTTGCCTTGCGGGTCCTGGCCGAAGGCATCGTTGATGCCGGGATAGTAGGACTGCGCCGCGAGAGCCGCCGCTCCACCCGCGGCCCCGTTGCTCGAGAGCGAGCCGGCCTGGGTGTCGGTTGCCTCCGCGGTGTAGAGCCCCTCTTCAAATTGCGCGAGCTGGTTGAGCTGTGCGGCAGCCGGGGCCGCTGCGCCCTGCTCGTGGGTTGCAACGGCATTGGCGGACTGCGCGCCCAGGTCGGAGAGGAGATTGGCGCTCAACGTAGCCGCGGCATTCAAAGGCGCGGCCGTTTCGCGCGTGTCCCACATCACGTTGCTGAGGAATGTGAGTCCCGAAGCAGGCAGCGGACGGCGGTAAACCGAGTAGGCCTGCTGCCCGGTTGAGCCATTGGCCGTCACGGCGCATCCGTAGGGGTCCTGCGCCACTGCGATGTTGAACTGTGCATTCGCGGGCAGTGTCTCGGCGATGCGGATCAGGCCGTTATTCAGCACCAGGCTGTGCGCGGCGCTGTCACCCGATGCTGCGGTGGGGCAGTTGGCGCCGTCCACGGCCAGGAAGAGCGGGTCCGCGCCGTTGCTGCTCGCGAACAGCGCCTGGATGCTGGCGGTGCTCAACGACATTCCCTGGTTCAACTGGTGGCAGGTGGTGCAACTGCGCGCATTGGTTCCCAGCTTCTGGAAGAAGATGCTGTTGGGATCGATGCTGCCCGACTCGCTGAAGGTGGATACGGTTCCCGACGGCGTGGGGTAAGGCTGCAGGCTCGGGATCAGGTTGCTGGGCGGAGGCGTGGTTGTGGCTCCGGTTGCCGAGCCGCTGCAACCAGCAACGGCGAGGCACGCTGCGAAGACAGGAATGAGGCCTGCTGCGAGAAGAACCAGTACCCGTTGCCTGTCGATCGCCAAGCGGCCTCCGCCTTTGCTCACGCTTCTCACAGTCCAATTGCAGGAAATCGAGGGGTGCTCAGAAGCATAGACTGCTTCTGCTACGGTTGGGAAGACACAACGGGCGGAGCTGTTCGCCGCTGCCCGCTTAGAGCGGGCGATGCTCCAGGTCGAGCGCCAGCTCTCTGCCGATGCCCGAGAAGTCGCTCTGGATATCTTTCGCGCGCTGGAGCGCCTGCTGGATGTGCGGCAGCACATTTTCCGCGCCCACATGCTCAAGAAAGTCCGAGCGCGCGATGAGCTGCGACGGCTGATCGCGCGCGCCGCAGAGAAGCAGCGTTTTGCCGGCGCGGTGCAACCGGCCGCTGAAACGCTCTATGGCGTGAAGGCCGGTTGCATCCAACGCCGTCATGTTGCGCAGGCGCAGGATCACGACGTCGCCAAACTGGACCAGGTTCCGCGTGGCTTCCTCAAGCCGTTCGGATGCGCCAAAGAGAAACGGCCCGTGGATGCGCAGGATGGTGACATTGCTCGGAATTTCTTTGTCCTGCAGGATGTGCGCCTGGCCATCTTCGAGGTATTCGGGCGTTACTTGCGTTACCGTGGTGGTTTCTGCGATGCGGTAGATGTAGAGCAGCGCGGCCAGCGCCATGCCCACGCCCACGGCGACGGTCAGGTCGGCGAGCACGGTGAGCGCGAAGGTGGTGAGCCAGACCGCAATGTCGGTCCCGGAGAGGCGCAGGATGGTGCCGATCTCGCGCCACTCGCCCATGTTGTAGGCCACAACGAACAGCACTGCTGCCAGCGTTGCCAGCGGCACGAACCGGGCCAGCGGCGCGGCTGCGAGCAGAATCACGAGAAGCGTGAGCGCATGCACCATGCCGGCCATCGGCGTACCGGCTCCGGAGCGGATGTTGGTGGCCGTGCGCGCGATTGCGCCGGTAGCCGGTATGCCGCCCAGCAGCGGCGAAGCGATATTCGCGACGCCCTGCGCCACCAGCTCCATGTTGGAGTTGTGACGATCGCCGCTCATGCCGTCAGCGACAACCGCGGAGAGCAGGCTTTCCACCGCGGCCAGCATGGCAACGGTGAAGGCGGAGGGAAGCAGCGGCAGAATGTGCTCTGCGTGAAACTCGGGCAAAGCGAAATGCGGAAAGCCCTGTGGAATGCCGCCAAAGCGGCTGCCGATGGTCTCAATGGGCAGATGGAAGAGGGCAGTTGCCGCAGTTGTGAGCAGCAGCGCAATGATCGTGCCCGGAATGCGCTTGGTGACGCGCGGCCAGAAGAGAATCACGGCGATGGAAACGGTTCCGGTGGCCACGGTCTGCCACCGCGCAGTGCCAGCGTTATCCAGCAGCACGTGCATGCGCGCCAGGAACTCGCTCGGCGACGAAGATGTTTTGAGTCCGAAGAAATCCTTGATCTGCGTAGAGGCGATCAGCACAGCGATTCCGTTGGTAAACCCGATAGTCACTGGGCGCGGAATATATTTGACCGCCGAGCCCAGCCCCGTGAGTCCCATGATGAGCAGCATCACGCCTGCCATCATGCCCACCATCGCCAGGCCGGTCACACCAAACTTCGCCACGATGCCGGCGACGATCACGACGAATGCGCCTGTGGGCCCGCCGATCTGCGTGCGCGATCCGCCCAGCGCGGAGATCAGGAACCCGGCCACCACGGCCGTGTACAGCCCAGCCTGCGGAGAGACGCCGGAAGCAATGGCAAAGGCCATGGCCAGCGGCAGCGCAACCAGCCCGACGGTGACGCCCGCGATCAGGTCGTGCGAGAACTGCCGCGCGGAGTAGCCGCGCAGGCATTCGATGGAACGAGGCAGCCCGATTGCGCTCATTGGGCCGTCTCCAGCGGCCTGTCCATCTCATCGAGCATTCCCAGCGCTTCCTTCAGTTGTTTCTGGAAGTAGACGCGCATCAGCGCCAGCACCTCGAAGAGGATCGGGTCGCGCGCCGAGTAGAAGACCTGGTTGCCAGCCTTGCGGTTCACCACGATCTGCTTGGCGCGCAGCACGGCCAGATGCTGCGAGACGTTCGCCTGCTCGATGCCCAGCTTCTCAATGAGCGCCCCGGCCGAAAGCTCGCCCGCACTGAGCAGTTCCAGAATGGCGATGCGGGTTGGGTGCGCAAGCGCCTGAAAGATATCTGCTTTGAACTGTCGTAAAGATTCCGGCATAATTGAATATTAATATATTCGAATATATAGTTCAAATGAGTTCTGACAGCGAGCCTAGATGCCGTGTGCCTCAGGTCTTCCGCCGTGGCAGACCACAGCGGATGAGACCTTTGTTTGCACTCACTCTAAGCGTTGCGTAGGCGAACTTATTTGTTTTCGACCTTCTCCGGCATCTTTAAAAACTCATCCGGCGCAAGCGCGCGCGGGGTCATGCGGGCCACGAGCACTGCGCCTTTGAACCAGTAGATTTTGTTGATGCGGACGCCGATGGAGGTATGGCCGGGAAGCTGTGGCTTCAGGTCGAGCGGGCCTTCGCCCTGCAGCTCGTCGTCGACATAATTGCGCAGCGTCTTGCCGTCATAGACCGCGGTTACGCGATACCACTTGCCAAGCGGGTGGAGCAGCTTGCAGTTGAGCAGCGTGCGGTTCGATGCGCCCGAAGACGCAAAGCTGTCCAGGCACCACTGGCCGTCCACGATGCGAATCTCGAAGAGCATGCGGTTGTTGGTGTCCTGGCCGGTCGCCGGGTCCTGTTCCGCGAGATGAAAGAAGCGCTGCGCCTCGGGTCCATCGGCATCGGGGCGGAAGATTACCTCCCAGGTATAGGTGGACGCGCCGGCCAGCGGATGACGGTCGACAAAGATGCCGTCGTCGACGCCGTTGAATTGAACAGCCTTGCCGTACTCGGTATCGATGACCTGCGGATTGCCGAGCACATGCGTAGGATAGCCGCCGATGTTGTCAATGCGGTCGAAGCGCCAGGTTTGGGTGCTTGGAGTGGAGGATTGGGCAAAGGCAAGCGGTGCGGCAAACAAGATGAGTGCGGCTAGGATGCGGCGACGAAGCTGCATGAATGGGCTCCTGGTACGAATATCCAATGTAACGCGGCGGGGTGGATGGCGGAGATGTGCGGATCTGGAGATCCGCACGACAGCCGGTCTCCCACCCCAACGACGAAGACCTGTCGTTGGGGACCCCGGTCTGGAGACCGGCGCTACCTACGGAGACCGGCGCTACGGCAGAGGCCAGCATGGGGTCGGGTCGTATAAACTTTTCTGTGATGGATACTACGGGTTGCGGTACGGCGATCGTGACGCCTTTTCGGGCTGACGGTGCAATTGACGAGCCGGCGCTGTGGGCGCTGGTGAACTGGCAGATCGAATCGGGGATCGATTTTCTGGTGGCCTGCGGCTCAACCGGCGAAGCTGCCACGCTGGACGAGGAAGAGTGGCTGCACACGGTGCGCCTGGTGGTGGAGGCCGCGTCGGGCCGCGTTCCGGTATGGGCTGGGTGCACGCACAACTCCACACGCGCGCTGGTGCGCCAGGCTGCGCTGCTGCGCCACGTTCCGGGGCTGAGCGCGGTGCTCTCGGCGAATCCGTATTACAACAAGCCCTCGCAGGAGGGCCAGTTCCAGCACTTTCTGGCGCTGGCGAAAGTGGTGCATCCGTTGCCGGTGGCCGTCTACAACGTGCCGGGACGCACGGGAGTCAACCTCGATCCTGAAACGGTGGTGCGCCTGGCCGCGGCCGCGCCGAACATCGAGGCGATCAAAGAGGCCAGCGGCAAGCTGCCGCAGATTGCCGAGCTGGTGCACTCTCTGCCGCGCGGGTTCAGGATTTTTTCCGGCGACGACGACCTGGCGCTGGCGGCCATCGGCATTGGCGCGCACGGACTCATCAGCGTGGCGTCGAACGAGGCGCCGGCCGAGGTGACCCACATGATTCGCGCCGCGCTCAACAACAACTGGGCTGAGGCGCGCGAGCTGGAGCGCCGCTATGCGCGGCTTTTCGAGGCCAACTTCTGGGAGTCGAACCCGGCGCCGGTGAAGACCGTGCTCAACCTGATGGGCCACACCAGCGATCATGTGCGCCTGCCGCTGGTTCCTCCCACGCCGGCTACGCGTGCGCGGCTGGAACGGCTGGCCGGGGAGCTGGGACTGCTGAAGAATGCGCCTGTGCCGGCCGGGTTCCGGGCAGAGGTTTTTTGAGCGCGACGCAAAGGGCAGATTGAAAGTTGCATAAATCCCAAAAAAGTTCGCAACTTTCCTGAATCGTTCCGGGTTTCAACTCATCGACGGCAGCCGTTGAGCTTAACCAGAACACTGCCGCCGCAGGCCTGCAGCACTCCAGGGTATGGTGTATCCCTGGAACCGGCAATCCCATTCTCATAAGGAGCAAAGCGATCCTGGAACGGCCGTAACTCCGGTGACGAATCCCTGCGCGGGCGCGCCCCTCGAACGGTTGACTCCAGTATCGATTGCCGAGGACGAAAACGCCTTTCCCGGGACGCGTTGATGCGCCCGCGACGGCTCGATGCCCTGGGGTGCATTCACGGTGGAAAGGCTTCAAAGCTTGCCCACTTTGCGTTTGCCAAACATTAGCCACATTCCCGCGCAGAAAGAGGCCGAATATGTCCCCCCAATCCCTCAAGAAGATTTCGCGGCTGGCACTTCTATTGCTCTCCGGCGCCGTGGTTGCGGCAACCGGCTGCACCAGCGGCATGGTTTCAACCGGTACGACTTCGCCCGACGTAGTAACCGGCCCGGCATTTGTTGTGGGCACGGATGCGCCTCTGGCCGCAGTCGTCTCGTTTCAGTCGACGATTACGAGCGTCACTGCGAACCCGGTGAGCGGCACCCCCGTTTGCCTGATCAGCAGCTGCACAACCGGGGTAACAGTTGACTTTGCACGTTTCAACGGACTCCAAACCCTGCTCGACGACACGGACGTTCCACAGGGGACGTACGACAGCGTGACCATCACCCTGGGCACAAGCACGATCGGCTATCTGAACACCACCGGCGCCGGAGCGCCGACCATCCAGACAATAACGCCGGTAACCTACAGTCCGTCGAACTCGGTAACCGTGACCCTGGCCAAACCCCTGGTAGTGGCAGCCTCGGGTGGCGAGCCAGCGGGCCTGCGTATTGACTTCGATTTAGCCAAATCGATCGAGTTGACCAATGGCGCGGTCGATGGCACGGTCGATCCGACCTTCAATATCAGCACAGTAACCCGCACTGGCGCCAACGCTCACATCGACGAGTTCGTCGGAGGCGTTGTAACAGTGCCTTCCGGTACCACCGAACCGAGCTCCTTCACAATCGAGGGGCCGCACGGCAGGAACCTCACGATCAATACGACCTCGTCGACCCAGTGGGACGGCAATGCCAGCCTGAGCACCCTGAGCACCAGCGACATCGTGCAGGTTGCGGGGCAGATGGATCCGGCGGACCAGACTCTGGATGCCGACGAAGTGGCGATTCTCTCGGACAAGAACTTCTACGCCACGGGGCAGATCACCTATGTCCTGCCCCCCACCGGCACGAGCAGCGCGGCCCCTGGTTTCGACCTGTATGTGCGCGCGCTCGAGCCGACCGATACGGGCCTGTCGCTTGGCCAGATTGCGGACGTGAGTCTGACCGGCACCGAGAAGTACTACATTTTCTCGATGGATAATCCGCTCACGCAGTTCCTCTTCAACTCGAGTTCGCTTGTGGCGGGGCAAGATGTCGCCATCGGCGGGCCGGCGAGCGGCGCGGCCAGCGCGTCAGACGTCACAGTGGATCGCATTCATCTGCGCAACTGGGGCTTTAACGGAACCATCGTGGGTGGCAGCCAGAACTCGGGCAACGGCACCTTCCAGATGCAGGTGAACGGCTTTGCCGGGGTGCTGATCCCGACGCCGGTCACGGTCTTCCTGGGAGGCCACTGCGACTTCCGCTATGGCTTTGGCGGATTCGGTGACCTGGCCGACGGGACGGACGTTCGCGTGGTAGGACTGTTGCTGAAGAACCCCACCACCGGGCAATTAGTACTGTGGGCGCGTCACGTTGACGGGCTCGACTTCACCGACTTTACTACCGCAGCCTGGCAGTAAGCCGAAAAACAAAATCACTCAAGTGCCGGGGCTGGCCATTTGCCAGCTCCGGCATTTCTTTTGCGTGATGCCGAGTGAACTGTGCCGCGGCACTTCTCCTACAGCATTTTCGGTTTGAATGTTTACGGTCAAGATTGAGAGCTGCGCTCTCCCACCCTTTGCGCAGAAGACGCGCAAAGGATGGGGCACCCGAATTTTCGTTGACACTTAATTCGAAAATGCTCTAAAACAGGTCGGCAATCGGCGGAAAGGTGAGCAGCAGGCCGAGCGCGAGCAGGATGAATGCCGCAGTGTTGACGCGCGCCAGCACGACGGTTCGCCCACGCCAGCGCGCATGAAGGATCACCCACGCGACAAGCCACAGCAGGATGGCGCAGGTGGTTATGCCGGAGAGCGGACCGGTGGGTTTCGAAAAGATCATAAGGCTCTTGATCGCCGGCGATTTGTCGGCGAGAACGGCGAAGAGGCCGACGAGGAACGAGCCGATGCCGGCGGCGAGAATGGCGGCAGCGCCCCGGCCGTTGGGAATGCGCGTGGATGAGTCCGTTGCGTGCACTGTCACTCTCCGTGCAAAATGTGCAGGGTTGCGCCGCCCTCGACGGGCGCGTTCTTGTTGATCATGGCTCCAAAGAAGCCGGCCACGCCGGCCGCGGCCAGCGAGATCCATACGAAGCAGAGGACGGTGTTACGCAGCTTGGGCAGCTCTTTCAGATTGCGGCCGTACTGGAACACGACGCACGCGGCCATGGTGATCGAGATGGGAGCGAGCCACGCGACGTGCTCTTTCCACTCCATGCCCAGCGAGTGCCACGCGATGGTATGAGGGCTGGACATGAGCAACCGCTGCGGGAATGCGGCGAGATTCGCCGTGCCCGGCGGCGGCACGGCGCGATACCAGGGATAGACGATATAAGCGCCGGTGAAGACCGCAAGCCAGGCCAGCACGGCCATGGCGGCGAGATAGACGCGCAGGAACACGTCGTCCTGCTGCGAGTGAGCATCCTCGGCAGCGGGCGCGTAGCGGCGATAGAGCTCTACGAGCGCGCCGGAGCAGGCGAGCAGATAGAGCGCGCCGAATCCCATGCCGTGAATCAGCGTCCAAAGACTGCGTGTTGTGATCTCCATTTGACGATTCCTTTTGCGTTCTTACAGTCCGTTCGACTGTCCGGGGAACAGCCCGCCGCGCGCGGTTTTCTTATCGTCTTTGCCCCAGGTCCAGTACATGCCCACGTAGGCGTAGTTCTCGGTTTGCCCGGCTACGGAGTGGCCGTAGCAGAACAGGAACTGCTCGTTGGGATTCTTGAAGTGGTAGTAGCCGCCCATGTCGATCATCGCGGAGGCCTCGGTCTGCGCGGCGGCATAGCCCTCGCGGCCGTGCGCGAAGACCTCCACGCCCAGCTCCAGCCGCTGGTTCAATTCGCGCTTCACGAGCCATCCGGTGTAGGGGAAGTTGCGATAGCCCGTCTGCGGAACCACCTGGTAGCCGCCGCCACCGTCAAAGAGCCATTTGCCGCTGTTCTTCTGCAGCCAGATGGGCAACTTGTACCAGACCTTGCCCACGCCCAAACCTTTGTTGGCGTTGCCGGTGGGCATCTCGAACATGGTAAAGCTGCCGATTTGCGGAATGTGCTTGCCCTCCTTGATGAAGGCAATCTTCGCACCCAGTTCCATATCGTTCAGGCCGAATGCGCTGGGGCCCGTTCCGCCGGGCAGATACACGGGATTGTTTGACGGAGCGATCTGGCCCCAGGGCAGGATGGCATGAAGCTGCACGCGTGGAATCGCGCCCCAGTTGAACTCGAAGGCCGGACCGGTGGAGTCAATCTCCGCCGGCGTGCCGTCTACACCGCCGAATATGTAGAACTCGTAGTGATGCAGATCGACGGGCACGGGATCGTCGGTCTGGTAGGGCGGACCCTGCGCGCACAGCCTTGAGCTGAACGCGAGAACCGTGAGGAACAGTGCCGGGCCGACCCTCATCGAGGATTCCTTTTTCTAAAGCGCAGGCGATCGACGTCAGGAAGAGACCTTCGCCGAAACTATATATCGAATTTCGATAACAGGCAAGGCGAGACAAGGCGCAGCCGAGCCGGCCGGGCAGCGGTATAGTGAATCCTGTGACGGATATTGGGCGGGAACTCTTCTTCGGTTTGATTCGAATCCATGTGCTTCTGCATGCCCGGCACGAGCCCATCTTTGGCCTGGCGATGATGGAAGAGCTGGAGCACCATGGGTATCGCATCGGGCCGGGGACGCTTTATCCGCTGCTGCATGGCCTGGAGCGCGCCGGGTTGCTCAAATCGAAGTTCGATACCACCCAGGGACGCAGGCGGCGGCTTTACCAGATTACTGCGAGCGGCCGGCGTGCGCTTGAGAAGGCTCGCGTGAAGGTGGACGAGCTGTACGATGAGCTGCGTGAGGAGCATCCGAGGAAGATGCGCGGGAAGGATTGAAGGATGGGCGCGGCCGGTGGAATGGTGATGCAGCGCCGGCCTCCAGGCCGGATGTTCCGGCGGCGTCCACGCCGACGACCATCGAGGCGGCAAGTCAAGTGCGGGTCTGGAACCCCGCACGACAGCCGGTCTGGAGACCGGCGCTACATCGCGGAGAGTTTTCTCGGTGGCAGTAAATTAGCGATGATGCCCGCCGCCGCCGGAGTGGCCTCCTCCGGATGCGTGGCCGCCGCCGGAAGAATGACCACCGCCTGAGAAGTGGCCTCCGCCGCCTGAGAAATGGCTGCCGCCGCCGGAATAGCCCTTGGGCATGCGGCCGCCTGCGAACCCGCCGCCTCTGAAGCCGCTCGATTCACGCCCGCCGCTGAAGCCACGGAATCCGCCGGAGGACTCATTGCGCGCGAAGGTCTGTCCGTAGGCTTCATTGCCGCGTCCGGCGTAGGAGCGTGCATAGTTCTGTTGCGGCGCGCGGTACGCGGGCGACTGAAAGGACGGCTCGCGATAGCCGCCATACGGGCTCCCGTAGGCCATGCCCGGCCGCGCCGCATAGCCCTGCGCGGGCCGGCTGTCATAGCCGTAACCGGAGTGCGCGTAGGCTTGGCCGCCGTACGCCTGCGGGCGCGCAAGCTGCTGCGGGACGCGGTTATAAGCCATTTGGCCTGGCATCTCAGGATGCGTGTAGCCGTTGCCCTGTGCATAGCCTTGGCCGCGCTGCGCGCCGCCAGTCGAGTTGTACGCGGGACGCTGCTGATACGAGCCGCCGCGCGCGGAATCCTGTCCGTTGCGATAGCCGTTGTTCAAGGGCTGCGGGGTGCGGTTGCCCATGGCGGGCCTGCCGTTTCCGGACAACTGGCGCCCGCCGCCAAAGCCGCGTCCGCCAAAGGCGCGCGCGCCGCCATGGGGCAGTCCCCAGTCGGCTACTGAACGGCTGTGCGAGTAGTAGGCCGAGTGGTTGCAGAAGAGGGCGTGACCGAACCAGTCGAGTCCCCAGGCCATCCAGCCGAAGGGCTCGAAGGCGCGCAGTCCGATTCCCAGTCCAAACTGGATCGCCGGGCCGCCGAAGAACGAGCCCACTGAGCCGAGCAGCGAAAATCCCGGATAGGGCGCGACCGGCGCGCCATACACATCCCACGGGTCGTAAGAGGGCAGGTACTCCACCTGCGGATTCTCGGGCGCTACGTCGATGTAGCCCTGATCCTGGGTCACGTCTTCCTGCGGGGTGGTTTCGAGGTTGCCGGCCTGCTGCGCGCGCTGGCGCAGCACCTGGATGGTTTGCATCACATCCTGCGGCTGGTTGTAATAGGCGTTGCCGAGTGCGGTGGTCCACTGGAGGTTGTGATTGAGCGTGTCCAGGACCTGCGGAAAGGCAGTAAGCGCCTTCACGCTGGGGTCCCAGTTGGACTGCGCGTCAGCCCCGGCGGCAATCTGGTCGGGCGAGCCGTAGCCCTGCGCAGTCATGCCGTTGACCCACTGGTCGGCCGAGGCCACCTGCGCCGGATAGGTTGAGGCTGCCAGTATCTGCGCCACCAGATTGTCGGGATACAGCGCAATGGGCGCCAGAAGCTGCTCGAGATCGCCGGCGCTGAGCGGCTGTTGCGTGGGCTCGGGCTGTTGCTGCGTGGAAAGATCGTCGGGTGGGTAGGGCTGGCCGGCGTCGGCCTGCTGCTGCTGATCCTGTTCGGGATACTGCGGCTGTGCGGATTGCGGATCGGCGTTGCCCTGCGGCTGCGCGTATTGCGGCTGCTGGTTGTACTGCGGCGGTTGGTTGTACTGGGGTTGAGCGTACTGCTGCGGTTGATTGTATTGTGGCTGCGCGTATTGTGGCTGGCCGTATTGCGGCTGCGGCTGCGCGTAACCGGAGGGCGGCGCTTGTGCCGGATATTGGTTGTAGCCATACGGCTGCTGGGCTGCAAGCGGCAGAGCAAGAAGCACGGCGGCCAGCGGCCAGGCGTGCTTCATGCGAAACGATCTGGGAAAGTGAAAGGGGAGAGCGAATTCGACCGGCGGAGTGGCGAAGCCGGAAGTTTGTGATACGGGCAGATTCAAACGAGGTTTCATAATCCCTCACAGGCGCCGCATCCAACTACGCTTTGCCAGGCTCCGCCGGTCTTGCCACCCGGACCATCCAGGCAGCCCCAGGGGAGGGTTATTGAATCGGACCCCGGCTGGCCAGATTAGTTTCGGGAGGGGGAAGAATAGTTTGCGGAGGGTGCGGTTATCTGGAGTGGAAGGGGGCCGTCCCCGCTAAGGGCCGCGCCAAACTGCCCCTTGAACTGCCCGGCAGGGACGGGCTTTCCGAAGAGCCAACCCTGGCCGAGGATCCCCCGGCCGGCCTGGCCGAAATATTCGAGTTGCTGCTCGGATTCAATGCCTTCGACGACAACCATGAGGTTGAGCCGGCTGGCCATGTCGAGGATCTGCGGCACGACCGACGCGGTGACGGCCTGGGTTCCGACTGTGCCCGCGAAGGTGCGGTCGATTTTGATGGCGTCGGCGGCCAGGTCGTGAAGATAGGCGAGCGAAGAGTAGCCGGTGCCGAAGTCATCGATGTAGACCTTGTGGCCGGAAGCCCTGAGGAGGGAGATGGCCAAAGTGGCCGCGGCGCGATCGGCCGTGGAGCGTTCGGTGATTTCGAGGCCGAGAGCGGCCGGGGTGATCTTTGCGTTCTCGACGCTCTGCCGCAGGAGCTCAAAAAAGTCAGGAGAGCCGAGGTCCTGCATGGTGATGTTGATGGTCACCTCGAAGTTGCCGCGGCTGAGAAGATCGTGCATTTCTTCGAGCACGTGGCGCAGAACCAGCCGGGTAATCTCCCCGATAAATCCTCTTTGCTCGGCCACGCTCACGAGCACATCGACCGGGACGGGTTCGTCGGATTCATTGGTCCAGCGCACCAGCGCCTCAGCGCCAACGATGGCGAGGGTGTTGAGGTCAACGATGGGCTGGTAGGCCAGCGTGAGTTCGTCTCTGCGAACCGCGCGGCGCAAACGGCGCTCGAAGGAGCGCTGCCGCGTGAAGAACAAGATGAAGATCAGCGGAATCAGGCCGCCCAGCAGAACTCCGGTGGTGAGGAGGATGGAGAATTGGGCCTTGTTCCTGGACAGCATGGCGGCGTGCGGTTCGGCCGCGACGATGCAAACCGCGCGGGTGCTGGAGCACAGCGGCTGATAGAAGACGCCGTTGTGCTCCACAAGACGCTGCGCCAGCACCTCGGTGTTCGAAAGCGGCTCCTGGTGCCCCACGGCGTAGAACGTGCGTCGGCTGTCTCTGGCAAAAAACAGGCCGGTGAATATCATGGGTGGCGCATCGAATGACTCGCTGTAGGCTTTGACGTTCAGAACCGCAGAAACTCCGCTGAGCGCTACGACCAGGCCCTTGGAGTCAGGAGCCACGGCGAGTGGCGTGAGCGCGTAAAATTCGATGTCACGATCCGTGGCGTCAGGAGCAGGGCCAGTCAGCGGCGTCGAGAGCCTGCCGTTGGCGGTAGTGCAATAGAGCTTTCCGTCCTTGAGCCGTCCAAGATCTTTGATATCTATGGAATAGAAAACCATCCGGCGCATGAAGGCCAGTTCCTGCTCGGAGCAAAAGGGCAGTTTGTCGGCGAGCACGGCTTCACCCGCGTCGCGCGCCTCTTTGGCGATTCCCTCTGTGGTGTGGAGCAGGCGGCCGGCGTATTGCTGCAGCTCTTGCTTTCCGGTTCTCAGCTCCAGGGCGTCCGCGGCGACCCAGGCAGTGGCCAGCCCCAGCCCAGCTCCCAAAAGGATCAGGGTAATTTGAACGGCGAGCCCGCGTACATTTACCAACGGCCCTCCCGTCGCTCATCGGCGCGATCAAAGTATCTCATCCTTGAGCCGCAATGAGCGCCTCCGCAAGGCATTTCTCTATTTGGAGGTCATCGGGACTTAAGGCGTTTCTCCAGTCTCTGTGGAGTTTTTGCCGTAATGCAGGGTGGCGTTTTCTTAAGGAAAACGCCACTTGAGCTCATCGGCTCTGCTCTACACCAACTGGAGAAACGCTGTAGAGCCTGCCGTTCACTTTCGCGTGGGCGGCATTGCGAGCGAAACGAAGAGAATGGGAGGGGGCAGGGACGAGGTTAATGGCTCATCTGCACATGCGGAGTGGCCGTTGTGCGAGCCGGGACGACCTTGAAAAGCCTCTTGAATTCAGCGGCAGGAACCGGTTTCCCGAAGAGCCAGCCCTGGCCGAGGATGCCTTGGCCGGCCCGCCGGAAATATTCGGCCTGCTCTGTGGTCTCGATGCCTTCGACGACGACTTTGAGGTCCAGCCGCCGGGCCATGTCGAGGATCTGCGGGACAACGGAGGCGGTTACGGCCTCAGTTCCCACGGTGCTGGTAAAGGTGCGGTCGATCTTGATGGCGTCGATTTCGAGCTGGTGGAGATAGGCCAGGCTCGAGTAGCCGGTGCCGAAGTCGTCGACGTACACAGTGTAGCCGGCGGCTTTGAGCCGGGCCAGTGCGTCTGTCATCAGGCTCTGCTCGGCCGTGGAGCGCTCGGTGAGTTCGAGCCCAATGGCGGAGGGGTGGATTCCCGCGTGGCTCAGGCACTCGTCCAGAGTGGTGAAGAAGCTCGGGTCGCGGAGGTCCATGGCGGTGATGTTGATGGTGACGCGGAAGTTCTCCCGATGCAGAAGCTGGCCTATCTCCTCGATTGTGCGGTGAATCATGAACCGCGTGATCTCGTGGATAAAGCCTCTTCGCTCGGCAACCGCGATGAACAGCTCCGGAGGCACATTCTCAGCCGAGTCGTTGGTCCAGCGCGCCAGCGCCTCGGCGCCGACAATGGAGCCGGTCGCCAGGTCGACGATGGGCTGATAAGCGACCGTGAGCTGGCCCTTGCGAACGGCGCGGCGCAGTCTGCGCTGAAAAGTGCGCTGGCGGCTGAAGATGAGGATGACGGACAGGGAAAAGGCGCCGCCGAGCAGACCGCCGCCGATGAGGAAGCCGAGGAAGTGCATCTCGTCGCGAGCCATCAAGCTGCCGCGCGGCTCAGACGCGACGGTGCAGGCTGAATAGGTGGCCGAGCAGAGCGGCTGATAGACAACTCCGTCGCGCTCGACGGGGCGTTGGGCGATGACTTCCGCGCTGGAGAGCGGCTCCTCATGGCCGAAGACGCGATAGACGCGCTCACCCTGGCGATCATAGATCAGGCCGGTCTGCACCATCGGCGGCTGATCGAGGACGTTGTAGGAGTCGGGATTCAGAACCACCGATGTACCGTGATACTCGACGATGATTCCCTTGGCGGCGGGCGAGATGAGTAGCGGCCAGTCGATGAATATGTTCATGTCGCGCGTGACGACGTCAGGGGCTTGCAGGGGCGGCGAAGAGGCGAACCTGCCGATGTTCGCAGTGCACTCGAGGTGGCCATTGCGATTGCGGCCAATGTCCTTGATATGCGTTGAGTTGTAGACAATCTTGCGCATGTAGGCTATCTCCTGATCGGAGCAGAAGGGCAGATTGTCGCTGCGAATCGTGTTGAGGGTCGTATTCACTTCAAGAGCGATGCCGTCGGCGTTTTGCTGCAGGTGATGCGCGTAGCGCGTCAGCTCAGCCTGGCCGGTGCGCAACTGTAGCGCGCGGACTACCGACCATGCAATCACCGTCCCCAGCCCGGCTCCCGCGAGGACGAGTGCTATTTGCACGACGAGATTTCGGCTTTTGATCAGCAAGCCACAACCCTATCTGTGCGAGCAAAGTATCTCACGAGCGACTGGCCGCCGAAGAAAAAGGTGCACATGCTCTCTATCGGAAGGTCAGAGCGAACGCTTCACTCTGGATGGCCAGAATCTGGCACATACCGGGACGCAAAACAGGGAAGGAACAGGGATTTCTCGTTGGCGCGGGCGCCGGTCATCCGGCCAGTTGCTTCTTTACCTGGTCGCTGACGGCGCGGCCTTCGGCCCGCACTCCGGCGGATTGCAACTTTGCCTGCACGGCCTTCATCGCCTGGCCCATCTCCTTGGGGCCGGGTTTTTGGCCTGTTGAAGCGGCTACTTCGGCGATGGCCTCGGCGACCAGCGCGGAGAGGCCGGCCTCGTCGAGTGCCTTGGGCAGAAACTCCTCGATGACGACGATCTCGGCGGCTTCTTTCGCGGCCAGCTCGGGGCGGTTGCCCTGGGTGAACTGGTCGATGGAGTCGCGGCGCTGCTTGATCATGGTGGCCAGCGTCTGCTCGCTCTCCGCCTGGGTGAGCGCGGCGCGCTTCTCGATGGCCTTGTTCTTGAGCGCGTTCTTGATCAGCCGCAGGGTGGTGGTGCGTTCCGCGTCGCGGGCCTTCATGGCCGTGACGATCTGCTGGCTGACAAGAGCTTCGAGTGCGCCTGTTTCGGTCATCGTTCGTTCCTCAATCACCAATTTTAGCCGACGCAGCAGGAAGCGCGCCC
>JBAUCP010000273.1:0-11445 GCA_049677625.1 Occallatibacter sp.
GGCAGAGGGCGGCCACTGTGTTCCGAAATCAGACTTGATCCTGTCACTGCGAGGGCTCGGAGGGCCTCGATTTGAGCCCATCTTCTAAACGGTTTGTAGACTGGTCGTAACAAAACCGCTGGAGGCGCTTTTGAAGAATTCACCAGAATGTGAGGTCCGCTCTTCGGCCGGAACTTCTACGAATGTGGCGAAGCCATTGTTGCTTTGCCAACGCGGACCGCCAAGGCTAACGAGTGGCCCATAACTAGCTATACTCCAGTGGCTTTTGCAGGCGAGTGGCTTGGATCGCGAGACTATCCAAGAGGAGGAAGTTACAATAAACATATTATAAATCAATAAAATATGAGAATCTTTGCTTTTAGGCCCCGTCTCTATTAGTTGAAGCGTCCAAGAGCCGTCCTGACCAGTCGCGTACCTCTTGGCGGTGCCAGTTCTATGGGGCGGGTCGACGCTTCTTCAGTCCAAAATAACTCTCCCACAGCAGGAAATTCTCCTGAGCAAATACGAAAATGCTTTCACCGGAATACAGTCATGGATTTGCGGTTTCCAGTAAAATTCGAAACGTTCTATTTTTTTCTTGACAGCTAATAGAAGCCTCGTTTAGGTTTGTGCGCTGAAAGCTGCCAAAGGGTGCCACTTCCGCTCAAACAACTGGAAATGCACGTAGGTTCTGCCAGGAGGAACCAGATGCGTGAAATCAAGATTTTTTTCGTGATGGCCATTTGCACATGTCTAGCGGTTCCACTTCTCTGCCATTCGCAGGCCACTGAAGTGGACCAAATTTCTGGAACGATCCAGGATTCTGCCGGTGCTTTGATCGCAAAAGCGTCGATCAAGGCTACGCAGACAAATACGGGATTCACCCGGACTGCTTTTACCGAATCCGATGGCTCCTATGTGTTGAGAAGCCTGCCGGTTGGGCCCTACCGCATTGAAGTGAGCGCGGCCGGCTTCAAGACCTCGGTGCAGGACGGGATCGTCCTGCAGGTCAATGTGAATCCGACGGTCAACGTCACGCTTGAAGTGGGTGCCGTTACGCAAGAGGTTGATGTTCAAGCCGACGCATCTATGGCTGAGACGGAGACAGCGGCAGTCGGACAGGTGATTAACACCCAAAGCGTCGTCGATCTCCCCCTCAATGGGCGGAACCCAGCTCAGTTGGTTGTCCTATCCGGAGGCTCCGCGACGTTAGGCGGATTTATTGGCAGCAAAAACTATCCCACATCCGAAACCATTTCAGTTGCTGGTGGCGCGACCAACGGAACGGACTATCTGATGGATGGTGGGTACTATAACGATATTTTCAGCGCCGTCAATCTACCTCTTCCATTTCCCGACGTGTTGCAGGAATTTAGCGTGCAGACGAGTTCGATTCCCGCCAGCTACGGCGAACGTGCTGGAGGCGTCGTCAATGTCGTTACGAAATCCGGAACGAATGGCTTCCATGGCGACCTGTTCGAGTTTGTGCGAAACGGCGCGGTAAACGCAATAAACTATTTCGGTCACAAAGTCGACGAACAGAAGCGGAACCAATTCGGTGGTACATTCGGCGGACCCATCAGGCATGACAAGCTCTTCTTCTTTGGTGGCTGGCAGGGAACTATTTTGAGGACGGCGCCGCCAACAACCATCTCGTATACTCCAACTGCGGCTGAACTCATGGGCGACTTCTCAGCGATCCCAGCGATGATCATCGACCCGACCACCAACGAGCCATTTCCGGGCAACCAGATATCTCCGTTGAGGTTCAGTATGGCGTCGTTAAACCTGCTGAAATTTGTCCCCCTTGGAGCACCCGGAGCCGGCGAGGTGCAATATAGTATTCCGTCTCCCACGAATGAAAACCAGTACCTCGCGCGAGTTGATTGGAATCAATCTCAGCGCGATAGCATATTTGGACGCTACTACTATACGAAAGACAGCAATCCGGCCGCCTTTGGAGGCGATCTTTTGCTGACCACCGCACCGGGTGTGATTGATCCGGTTCAAGCTCTGACGATAGGCGATACGTTCACACTGTCTTCTACGGCACTCAACACGCTTCACTTCACATGGACCTACGAGCGGATTAACCGCGGTCCGGCAGCCGGTGTTCCCTCCGCCGCGGCTCTCGGACTCAACGTTGCTCCATCTCCCGGGAACTCGCCACAGATTTCGGTTTCCAACTACTTCACCACCATGTGCGGGACATGCTCAATTGCGACCGTCTACTCGGGAACTAAGCAGATTGCCGATGATTTCAGCATCATAAGAGGGCGCCAGTCGATTGCCCTCGGCGTTGACTGGGTGGGAAAGTACCTCCACTACACGACCTCGAGCGCACAGAATGTCGCATACTCATTTAACGGCAGCATTACGGGGAATGCGTTAAGCGACTTGATGCTGGGACTTACTTCCTCGTTCACGCCCGGGAGTTTGGAATCGTGGAATCCGGTCACGAACTACTTCGGCTACTATGTCAGAGATTCCGTTAAATTGACGCACCGCCTGAGCCTCAATGCGGGTTTGCGTTGGGAGCCCTATCTGCCGCAGCACGCGATCAACAACGTTGCATCGCATTTCGATCAGGCAGCATTTGCATCAGGCACGAAGACCACACAATTTCAGAATGCACCGCCCGGACTGACCTTCCCTGGAGACAAGGGGTTTCCCGAAGGCGGCGTCTATCACACCCTTGCCCTGTTTGCTCCACGCGTGGGCCTGGTGTGGGATGTTTTTGGCAATGCGAAGACCATCGTGCATGTGGGCTACGGTGTCCTGGGCGATGCAAGAAGCGATCTGGAAATCTTCGATAGATTCGCCTTTGAGCCGCCATGGGGGAATAACATCACCCTGAACAATCCTGCGGGCGGATGGGCGAATCCATTTCAGAATTACCCTGGGGGCGACCCATTCCCGCTACCGAATCCGCCCACTGCGAGTGCGACCTTTGTTTCGGAAGCGGTCTATATCAATAGTCCGCTGCACCCCAGGCCGGGTTATGTCCAGGAGTGGAATGTGAGCGTTCAACAACAGCTGGGTGCAAACTGGCTGTTTACAGCGAACTACATTGGCAATCAGGCAACGCATATCTGGACCATTTACCAGGCCGACCCGGCTGTCTACATTCCAGGACAATGCGGCGCGAGTGCTTGCTCTACAGTGGGCAATACGAATAGCAGAAGAGTATTGTCGCAGCTGAATCCGGTTACAGGCGCCGCAGTTTCATCCATGGATACGGTAAACGACGGAGCAAATTCCACATATGACAGCATGCTCCTCTCGCTGAACCGGCGGCTGAAGAGTAACCTGAGCCTGTTGTTCAACTATACGTGGGCACATTGCATCAATGATGCTGATGCGTTCGTGGAAGTCAACGGTTCCTATCAGAATCCTTACAATCTGGCTGGTGACAGGGGCAATTGCGGCTCCGATCTCCGCCAGATATATAACATGTCCCTTGTTGCCGGGACACCGCACTGGAAGGGGAATCTGGCCAGGCAGGCGGCTGCGGATTGGCACCTTTCACTGATCGTGAGTGGCCGCTCCGGTTTCTGGTTCTCTCCAGGCACAGGTTCCGACGCCTCACTGACCGGAGTCAATTCGGACCGGCCGAACGTCTCCGGAAACCCGAACAGTTTCAGCCGGTCTCTGACCGAGTGGTTTAACAAGGCGGATTACACCAAGAACCCCCCAGGAAGCTACGGCAATGCCGGCCGCGACTCTCTGGTCGGGCCGGGTGGATACGAGCCGGATATGTCTATCTATCGCGACTTCGCGTATGAGTTGTTTCACAAGTCGCAGTTATTCGAATTGCGTGCCGAATCCTTCAATGTGACAAATCATCCAGAGTTCGCCAATCCGACAGCCACTTGGAGCTCGGCGCAATTCGGACAAATCCTGAGCACAGCGAACAACGGTCGCATCATGCAGTTTGCTGCGAAGTATGTCTTCTAGGTCAAGTGCAGGGCTAACATAGTTGGAGCTTGGACGCGTGGCCTTCTCTTGTAACAGAAGGCCGCGCGGTTCCCTCAGCCTTGTACCACAGAAAAACGCGACACTGCTTTTGCTGACTTCACCGTGAGGAGTCTAGGGCGGCTAAGCATTGGATAGGAAGATATCTGCATGGAGGCGAGACAGTGAAAGCTGGTTGGTTGCACGTCATCGGTTGTCGGTTGTGCGTTCCTTTGTTACTCGGGCCGGCTCTTTGGTGTGCCGCGCAGCAGCAAACACCTGAGCCTATCCCCGTCGGGCTGGACGCATATCGCGCGTGGGACCAATGGGCCAACCAGAAGATCGGTATGCGGGCCTACATGCGCAGCACCTACGACCGAACCGGCGGGAATGAGGGCGCAGATGCATCTCACTTCCTCTATCAGCTTTCTGACGATTTCAACGTCGCTCTGGATTTAGAAGGTTCCGGAGTGCTCATGTTCACGCGCTATAACCACTGGCACGGTAGTCCGTGGCACTACGTTGTTGATGGCAAGGACCACGTCATCCAGGAGGGCAGCACTGGCGATCCACTCCATCCAAATCCTGATTCCACCTTCCTTCCCGCGGCGCCATTTCCAAGTCCCCTGAATGAGACCTGGGCCAAAACGAGGGGGGCCGATCTGATATGGAGCCCCATCGAGTTTGAGAAAAGCTTTCAAATGGCGTACACCCGGACTCACTATGGGACCGGATACTACATCTACGATCAGTTTGTGCCTGGCACGCCACTCTCTCACCCGATCCACAGTTGGAACGAAGACGTCGTACCTGATCAGGACGTGCTGGATCTATTGTCGAAGTCCGGCACCGATATTGCGCCCGTTGTTGGGACAAAGGAAGCGAGCGGTAAGGTAGATGTTCCCGGCACTGGCGCGGTTACAGCTGTTGATCTGAAAGGGAGAGGCGCGATTCGATTCCTCGGATTCTCGATCAATCGCGAGCAGGCAGCAGCATTTGAGAATGCCCACTTGCGTGTAACCTGGGACCGAAGATCGCACCCGTCGGTTGACGTGCCGATGGCCCTGTTTTTTGGAGCCGGCACTCTCTACAATCGCGATGATCGAGAGTATCTGGTGAAAGCTTTTCCGGTAAGTATTCAGTTCGCGGGAGACAAGATCCACCTGGCCTGCTACTTTCCAATGCCTTACTTCAAGTCAGCTCGAATAGAGATCGTCAGCGCTGGTCAGGCCATTGATGGAGTCGAGTGGTCCGTGCGTACTTTGCCATCCAATGCACCCGCTAATCAACTCGCTTATTTTCATGCGACGTACCGGGACCATCCAAACCCAACTCCGGGGGAAGATCTGGTTCTTCTCGACACGCGCAATGAGGAAGGCTCCACGGAATGGTCGGGAAGCTTTGTTGGAACGTCGTTTATCTTCTCGCACAATGCGAATCTGCGGACTCTCGAAGGCGACCCGCGCTTCTTCTTCGATGACAGCCTTACGCCTCAGGCCCAGGGAACCGGGACGGAGGAGTGGGGAGGCGGGGGAGATTATTGGGGACGCGGGATGACAATGAGCCTGCCGTTTGCCGGCCATCCTGTGGGGCCGCCAATGCCTTGTTCAGGGCTCGTGCCTGGTCCCAACTGTGCATCCGGCGGGCCTCCTGCTTCTTCCAATCCGGACGCGAGTATCGAATCGGCTTACCGCTACTTGCTCGGCGATCTTATGCCGTTCGGTAAGAACGCCGTGATTCACCTTGAGCACGGCGGTACGGACGAATCGACGGAACATTATGAGACGGTCGCATACTGGTATGGACTGCCATCGCCATCCCTCGTAGAAACAGACCAGCTTAAGGTCGGCGATGCGACAGACGAGCGCTCTCACGGCTACTCCTCACCGGAAGCCTCCGCGCCGTATACCATCTCTTCCCGCTACGAGTGGGGAGTGGATACGCTGAATGGCAAGGAAATCTATCCGGAGCAGCAGGACCAGGGCCGGACCACCAAGGGAACGTCGGAGTTTCATCTCAAGCTTCGCGCAGATAATTTAGGCGTACTCCTCCGGCGCAAGCTCGATTATTCATTTCCTGACCAGCGAGCTGAAGTTTTTGTCGCAGATAAGCCGAACTCCGACTGGAAACCTGCCGGCGTCTGGTATCTCGCCGGATCGAATACGGTCGTCTACTCAGACCCAAGGCAGGAGTTGGGTGCTACCGAACACAATGTCGAGACATCAAATCGCAGGTTTCGCGATGATGAATTTCTCATCGCACGCGATCTCACCCATGGCAGGAAAAATATTTGGATCAAGATCAAGTTCACCCCCGTGAATCGGCCGCTCTATCCTGGGCGTCCACTCAGCGTGCTTGCCTGGAGTGAAATCAAGTACACAGCATACTGCTTTATAAGTCCGAAGAATCCCAAATAGGCGTTCGGGTGTCTCATAGGCTTCAAGGAAGCCTTTCCGTCCAACCACCCCAAGAAGCGATCTTTGCTTCCTGGGGTGGTTGGGCGCCAAGGCGGTATTGCGAAGAAAAGTTCTACGATTCTGTTTCATATCGAACGGTATGCAGACTTCCGCGCGGACGCCTTTAACATCCTGAACCACCCGACGTGGGGCAACCCTGGCAACACCAGCTCGAACCCGAGCGGTAGCGCCATGATCACCGGCACGGCCTCCGAGCAGAACAACAACACGGACGCATGCTACTTCCGGTTGTCAGGAAAGTTTGTGTTCTAGGCCGGGAGTACGCGGCCATCGTGGAGCGAATGCTGGAAACGCGGCGTTCGCTCCACATTTTTTCTCCACTTCATAGCCTTCTTTATCCCGCGCCGCCACCGGCTGTGGGCGTTCTTTGAGCCAGTTGCATTAGAAGCGTTTAGAATTCCAAGTTAAAGAGAAAGAGCGATCCGGTTGTAGCGCGAAGTCCCGAAAGCTGCGGGCGTGCAGTGCAGGAAGACAGTTCCTCAAGGCAAATGGGTTACTCTTTTCGGAGGAGTCAGGTCCTGGATAGTCTACGCGACATCGCACAGAGGAGAGCGCTCACGCGGCGCGATCTGTTACGCGCCGCTGCGGTTGCGGGCGCGGGATGGCCCATCCATAGTGTTTCCCAGATCCCAGCCGTACTCAATCGCAAGCCGGGAAAAGTTGTGGTGGTGACGTTCGGCGGCGGAGCGCGCGACGAAGAGACGTTTGCGCCGGAGGGCCAGGAGAATATTCCCCATCTGCTGAAGGAGCTGATTCCGCAATCGACTTTCTGCACGCAGGTGATCAATCGCGGCATTCTCGGCCACTATGTGGCTACGGCGAGCCTCGCAACGGGCGTTTATGAGACCTTTGACAACTTTGCCGATGTTGCGCCGAAGAATCCGACGGTCTTTGAATACTATCGCCAGGGGTTGGGGCGGCCAGCGCACGATGCCTGGGTAATTGCTCCGAGCAACGGCTTCAACCGCATCGGCCAGAGCGACGGCACTCTGGTGGCGCCGGGCTATGGCGCAGAGGTTCTTCTGCCGAAACACCTGCTCCGGGCCGCGCTCGGTTCCCATTCGACGGGGGCGGCCGATTTGTCCTATCTCTACCAAGACAATTTCGAGGATCCTCTTTACGTCTCGCCGCTGGGTCACGAGGATCTTCATTTGGAGCAGATGGACAAGGTTCTGCACGTGGCGGTTGACGAATTTATCAAGCAGGCGCAGACGCTCACAAGTGCGGACGAGTTGTCGGTCTACCTATTGCGGCAGTTGATGCGCGAAGTTGCTCCCGGCCTGATCTGGATTACCTTGCATGACATGGATGTCGCTCACGCAGGCGCCTATTCGCTCTACCTGGACGGCATACGGCGTACGGACCGTCTCTGCGGGGAGATTTGGAATTCGATTCAGAGCGAGCCCGAGTATAAGGACCGGACAACGCTCTTCATCCTGCCGGATTTTGGCCGCGACTCGGATTTTGACGCTTCCGGGAACGGCTTTCAGCACCATCGCACGGGCGACCCGCTCTCGCGGACGACCTGGATGATGGCGCTCGGTCCGGATGTTCGGCAAAAGGTTACGATCGACCGGCCTCTGGATAGCCTCGATCTGGTTCCGACGCTGGGCGCGCTGCTGGGATTTTCTACGCCCCATGCTCGCGGCACGCCGATTGCGGAGGTCATCTGATGCGACCCTCGGAGTTGCGCGCGGAAAGCTTCTCCCGCTATCCGCACCAGGCGGAAGCGCTGGCGGTTCAAAACCTTCCGCTGCTGCGCCGCATCCCGCTGGCATTGCTGCCGCTCTTCTTACGTCAACTGATCAACTACGATTGGCTCTTTCCGCCTGAGCAGCGAGATCTGGTAGGGCAGTTCAATTATTTGGCAGGGCTTCCGGAATCCCAGTTCGATGCTCTGATGGCGCCCTACGCAGCGATGCGCCTTCCGCAGGAAATCAGCGATAGCGATTGGGTGAACGAGCCTAAGCATTTCGCGGAGCAGCTCAGCGCTTATTTGTGGTCCGTGCACCAGATCGACGCGTATCACCAGGCGGTGCGCGATTATCAGCAGCAGTTGGAAGCGGAGCTTGCGAAGGAAGTTCCGGAAACCTCGCGCTACACGATGGTCATCCTCGGCGCTGGCGTGAAGGAGACGAATCTGACCTTGTTTCGCCGCCTGCAGCCGCACGGCACACTGTTTACCAACGTCGATCAGAAGTCCGGAGTACAAACGCTTCTCAGCGCCCTGAACGCACGGGCTCGCAAGTACCCGGGAGATTATGCGCACTGGTATATCGATGGCGGAGAGCCTGAGGCGATCCCCGGCCCGCCATCGGGAATCAGTCTTATTTCCTATGGGAGTATGGCGCCCGCCGTGCGCAGGGAACTGACGCTTCTCAACCGCTTTAGGACACTGCCGCCAAAGAGCGGCGAAACCGGCGTGGAAGCTGCGACCTCCTACATGGCGGATATGAAAGCGCAGGATCTGGGGCTTGGCGACAACGCAGGTAGCCAGGTGTTGCAGCATTTTGCCCTGGACATGCTGACTGAAGGCGCGGGCACCCAGGTGTACAGCACGACGTTTGTGCAGTGGACGGCGCGCGAGTGTCTGCACCGGGCGCAGCCCCTTACTTTGGTTGTTCGCTTCAGGCCGCGCCAGGAGGCGGCCCCGATGAATCAACTGCTGTCCCGCGATCCTTTCGCTCAGGCAACCGACGCCGAGGGCTCCCTGGTGGATGCGGATATGGGCGCCTACCTTACGTGGATCAATCAGAACCGATTGCCCGGCGCGGATCAATCCCGGTTTCTAGCGTGGTTTGAAGACCACGGCACGGCGATCGCAATCGGCCCGTCGATGGCAAGGGGAACAACCTCCAATGCGCCGGCGGATCTGGCCAAAATTCTGGATTGGATGGCGTGAGCTCTCCAGGAATTGGCGGGATGTAAGCAATCTCTGTTCGAGATTGAGTACTCTCAAACTGCGATCGCGAATCATCCGTGCGGAGGTAGTTGCGATCTGAATATGCTTTCCGGAAATAGGAGAAGATGGACAGGAGAACCTTTAATAAACTCGCAAGCCTGGCGGCGATTGGCGCGGTAACGGAAGCCACAGAGGCGCACGGCAGAGTGGCTGGCTGGGCAGAGGATGCCAGCGTTTCGCAGGGCACTGAGGTAGTTCTCGAGGACGCGCAGCTCCTGGTCGCCTTCGACTCCGGTTCGGGTGCGCTCACGCGGCTTGAGCGGAAGCCGACCCGGTGGGTGATCGAGCGCCGTCCCGAACTTGGAGTCTCCTTCCGGCTGCTGGTTCCTTTGCCGAATCAGCGCGCCAACTTCGTGCTGGGGCAGAAGCAACACGCGGCCAGCGTGCAAAAGCTCCAGGGGAACCAGGTGCGGCTGGAATGGAAGAACCTGCTGAGTGAACATGGCGGGGTATTGCCGATTGTTTTTACGGCAATCGTGACCCTGAAAAATGGCGTGCTGACCTTCGAGAGCAATTTACAAAACGATTCGCCTCTTTGGGTCGAAACCGTCGACTATCCATATTTTGGCGATATGAATCCGCCCTCACGGGAAGATACTTTCGAGTTCGAGGCAATGTGGTATGGGAATCTTGAATCGAAAGAGATCTACCCGAGATTCGACAATGAGAAGGGTTACTGGGGCGTCAAGTATCCGACCAAGACGTTTCAGTCGGATCATAGCCTTTATTGCCTGATTCAGGGCGCAAGCCAGGGACTCTATGTGGAGATGCACGACCCAAGCCAGCCTTACTTGCTCGAATATACATTTGAGCAGTATCCAGGAATCATCGAGGAGGATCTCGTTCCACAGCAGGATGAGATATCCGGCATGTCGGTTCACCTTGAATTCCGCACCTGTCACTTTGTCTTTGCACAGCCAAATTCCACCAAGCAGCTTGCGCCCGTGGTGATGCGCGGGTACGACGGCGACTGGCACGCGGGTCTTGATGTCTACAAACATTGGCGGTCGAGCTGGTACCGGGAGCCTCACGTTGCGGACTGGGCGCTCGACGTTCACAGCTGGCTGCAACTGCAAATAGATGGCGCGGAGCAGGATTTCTCGATTCCGTATCGCGAGCTGCCGAAGTACATCGATGAGTGCGCGGAAAACGGAGTAACAGCGATCCAGTTGGTGGGATGGGCCATTGGCGGGCAGGATGGCGGCGATCCATGCCTGGATACCGATCCAGGCTTGGGAACATGGCAGGAACTGCATGAGGCGATCTTGCACGCGCGAAGCAAGGGCGTAAAGATGATCCTGTTCGGCAAGCCGATCTGGGCCGACATGACGACGGAATGGTATAAGAAAGAGCTTTATAAGTACGCGGCAACGGATCCCTACGGCATTCCGTACTATGCGGGCAGTTACAGTTACACGACCCCCACTCAACTGGCGGGCATCAATAACCGGCGCCGCGCGATCATGGATGTGCAATGCCAGGCCTACCGGGACATAGCCACGCGCGAGTTCGAGAAGACTCTCGCGCTGGGCGCCGATGGGTGGCTCTTCGACGAGGTCTGCCACCACGCGGGTGTGTTTTATTCTTTCAGCTCCGATCGCGGATATCCGTCGCCGGGCTATATTTATGGCGGCGACATGCCGCTGGCCGCGCAGTTCCGCGCCGCTGCCGACAAGGTGAATCCCGATTTCATCTTTGCCGGCGAAGGCCCGCAGGATTGGCTGATGCAGTACTATCCCCTTTCTTATTTCCGTATCAACGACGGCTCGCGGCCGGTCTGCCGCTACATCGACTCCCAGGCTCCGCTAATGGTCGCGGCCACCGGCATTGACGATCGCGAAAAGTTGAACCTGATCCTGCTGAATCGCTACATCATCAGCTATGAGCCTTTCAACTTCAAAGGGCACATAACGGATTTTCCATTGACGCTGGCTTATGGAAAACAAATCGACGCGCTGCGCCGCAGATACAGGGAGTATCTGTGGGATGCGGAGTTTCGTGACACGCTAGGCGCAAAGGTTACCTCCGCAAACGGTTCACCGAGACATGCCGTTTTCGTCACGCGTGCAGGGA
>JBAUCP010000274.1:0-2416 GCA_049677625.1 Occallatibacter sp.
CGTACGAGACCCTGGACCAGTACGCGTTCCCCTGGTTGCCGAGAATGGAAGCCAAGGCCGGCAAGCCCGACGTTGCGATTCGCATCGATCAGGCTGCCGGTAAGTTTGTGCTCTCGGTTGGCGACGACCTGGTTGCGTCGGACATCGAGGCTCGGGCCCTGGTGCGCGACCTCATCCAGGCCCTGGATGAGGCAGTTGTCCAGCGGCTGACGGCTCTGCGCGCCATTCATGCGGGCGCCGTGGAGTGGAGCGGGCGCGTGTTGCTCTTTCCAGGAGCCACGCATGCCGGAAAATCGGCTCTCGTGACCGAACTTCTGCGCCGCGGTGCAACCTACTTCTCCGACGAATATGCACTGATCGATGCAGAGGGCCTTGTGCATCCCTATCCGCGTCCGTTGCTGGTGCGCGATGGAGGCGCAGAGCAGCATCCTGTGCTGGCGCGGGAGTTGAACACCCCGATTGGCGATGCGCCTGCTCCCGTGGGCGGGATCTTTGCGCTCGCATACGGGAAGGAAAACGAGTGGAGCGTTGCCGCTGTGTCGCAGGGCGAGGCGCTGATGACTCTGTTACGCAATACGCCTCACGCGCTGGCGGAATCGCCGGAGATGGTGGCCGCGTTTCAACGCGCAGTAGCAGATGCCCGTTGCTTTGCCGGGACCAGAGGCGATGCAGCGGACGCCGTCGACAAGATACGCGCGTTGGTCGGCCTCTAAACACATTAAGAGAGCAGCGGCAAAAACTTCCGCAGACTTTCGTCGTACTGCTCAATGCGGCCGGTGAGGATGTCGTAGTACCAGCCGTGGACGGCGAGCCGGCCTTCCACTAGAGCTTTGGCGACTGAGGGCTGTTCCTGTAGATTGTGGAGCTGCGCAACCACGTTGCCGCGGATAAGCGAGGCCAGTTCGGCAGAGTCACCGTCGGCGGGGTTGAGCGGCTGGCGGTTGGCGAAGGCCGATTCCACATGATGCAGCCAGCGCCGCGCCTTGGGCAGATTCTCAAGGCTCTTGTGGTCGAGCGCAGCTTTCAACGCGCCGCAGTCGGAGTGCCCGCAGAGGATGATGTGCTTCACCTTCAGCACCGCTGCCGCATATTCGATTGTGGCCGTGATGCCGTCTACGTTGCCGCCGTTTTCCACAGGAACCACATTGCCGATGCTGCGGGAGATGAACAGGTCGCCGGGGCCCGTGCCCAGAATCAGATCGGGAACAATGCGCGAATCAGCACAAGTGATGAAGAGGTATTCCGGAGCTTGTGTCTCGGCCAGCAGGTGAAACTGGCCTTTTCTCGCCGGAAAAACCTCGGTCAGAAATCGTTTGTGTCCCTCCATCAACCGTTCCATGCGCGCTTCCGATCCTCCACGGCAGGCTCATTCCCGTCCTGTCCCGCCATTGCCAGCCTATCGCACCGGCCGCACCGCCGCGCGGTCATCCGGCTCCCATCCTGCATACCGGCTCCAAAACCCTAGCGCCCACAGGGTAAACTTGAAGTTGACCTATGTTTGACAACCTTACAGACAGACTCCAGCGCGTCTTCAAAAACCTTCGCGGCCAGGGCACGCTGACCGAAGAGAACATCGGCGAAGCCCTGAGCGAAATCCGCGTGGCCCTGCTCGAAGCCGACGTCAACCTCAACGTGGTCCGCGACCTCATCGAGCACATCCGCGCCAAGGCCGTGGGAACCGAAGTGCTGACCGCGCTTTCGCCCTCCGAACAGGTGATCAAGATCGTTCGCGACGAGCTGATCGATCTGCTGGGCCGCGACACCGCCCGCTTCAAGTTCGCCTCGCAGCCTCCCACGGTGATTCTCATGGCCGGCCTGCAGGGTTCGGGCAAGACGACGACCAGCGGCAAGCTGGCCGCATGGCTTAAAAAGGGCGGCCACCGGCCCATGCTGGTTTCGGTCGACGTCTACCGCCCCGCCGCGCGCGAACAGCTCAAAGTCGTAGCCAAATCCATTGAGGCGAAGCTCTACGAAGGCGACCAGAAGGGCGAGCCGGCAGGCTCGGCTCTGGTGGAGCGGCTGGCGAAGGAAGCGCGCCGCGAAGCCATCATCATGGGATGCGACACGCTCATCGTCGACACCGCCGGACGCCTGCATGTGGACGAAGAGCTGATGGGCGAGATGGAGCGGCTCAAGAAGCTGCTCAACCCGCAGGAGATTCTCTTCATCGCCGACGCCATGACCGGCCAGGACGCGGTGAACTCCGCGCAGGATTTTCATACTCGTCTTGGACTGACAGGGGTTGTCTTAACAAAAATGGACGGCGATGCGCGCGGCGGCGCTGCGCTCTCCATCCGCCACGTCACCGGCCAGCCCATCAAGTTCATCGGCGTGGGCGAAAAGCCGGATGCATTTGAGCCGTTTCACCCCGACCGCATCGTCGGCCGCATTCTGGGCATGGGCGACATGCTTTCGC
>JBAUCP010000275.1:0-6719 GCA_049677625.1 Occallatibacter sp.
CTCGCCAGCCACTCCACCCTCATCAATGGATACCCGCCTGACTTCAAGTAAACCATTGGCACTAAAGCACTTGATCGCCGTTGAATATTCGCGGCGGGAGATTCTTGCCGTACCCCGCCTCGCAAACATCCGCACGCGACCACATTGACGCAATGAACGCGCCGACCAGCCGGCTTCAAATCCTCAAGAAAACCGGAAACAGCCGGAAAGACGCGCAACCTTTATCGTAGCGCGTCCCCGGCGTCCTTGCAAGTGGTACCGGTTTACTTGACCTCGACGGTGGCCACGCCTTCGAACTTCTTCCGGATGGCCTCGGCCTCGTCCTTGGTCGCGTTCTCCTTGAGCGCCTTGGGAGCGCCATCGACCAGGTCCTTGGCTTCCTTCAGGCCGAGCGAGGTGACCTCGCGTACTGCCTTGATGGTGTTGATCTTATTGGCGCCGGCATCCTTGAGGATGACCTGGAACTCGGTCTTCTCCTCAACCACCGGAGCTGCCGCGCCCGCACCGGCGCCTGCCACCGCAACCGGAGCTGCCGCCGCGGCCGAGACGCCAAGGCGCTCTTCCAGCTTCTTCACCAGAGCCGCCGCTTCCAGCAGGCTCAACGAAACAATCTGCTCTTCCAACTGCGCGATATCCGCCATTTTCTTCTCCAATCAGAACCGTTTGAATTTGTCTTTCCGCGGCCGACTCAGCCAATTAAGAAAGTTTCCGATGCGCCAGACCCGCGCCCTTTCCCATTGCTTCCCGGCCAAAACCTTAAAAGCAGCTCCTAGCTGCTAGCTTTCAGCTTCTAGCTCTGCCTGCTCAACCCTAACCATCAACTCCAGCACGAAAAAGCTGGAAGCTGGAGGCTAGGAGCTAGAAGCTCTGCGGCCTTCAGGCCGCAGCGAACTTTTCCTTCTCGACGCCCTGGCCCAGCACCACCGCCAGGTCGCGGCCCGTGGCGTTGAGCACTGTAGCCAGCCGCTGCGCGGGCGCATTGATAAGGAAGAGCAGCTTCGAGAAGATCTCTTCCTTGCCCGGCATGGTGGCCAGCGACTTGACCTCGCTCACGTCGAGCAGCTTGCCGTCCACGATGCCCAGCTTGAACTGGAACTCAGCGTTCTCGCCGGCCCACTTGGCGAAGACCTTCGCCAGAGCCACGGGATCGCCCGAGGTAAAGGCCACCGAGTTCACGCCCTTCAACCCCTGGAGCGCCGCCTCAACCTGCGTGCCCGATCCGGAGATCGCTGCCAGCTTGTTCTTCACCACGCGATACCGGCCGCCCGCCTCGCGGATCACCTTGCGCAGCTCGTAATCCTTGGCCACCGTCAACTTGCTGAAGGTGCCGATAATCGCCGTCGTCGAGGTCTCCAGCTCCTTGGCCAGCAACTGGACCTTTTCCTGCTTCTTTGCCTTCGAAATAGCCATCTTGTGCTCCGCACAGTGATCAGTGAACAGTGGTCAGTGGTCAGTAATTCCCGAACCCCGGCCTTTTTTCTGCTCGCCAATCTCTTCTCTCGCCCCATCAGGCGCTTGGTCGAATCCGTTTCTCAAACTGTCTGTCTGGCCACAGTGTCGCTTGTCCCAATACATCAACTGATCACTGACCACTGTGCGCTGACAACTGCCTTTAGTGCTTGCCCGCCGCGTCAGCAACCGCCGAATCGAGCGGCACGCCGGGGCCCATGGTCGAGCTCAGGGTGACGCTCTTGATGTACTTGCCCTTGGCCGCCGAGGGCTTGGCGCGCACAATCGAGGTGATCACCGTGGTGGCGTTGTCGATCAGCTTCTCCGGATCGAAGCTCAGCTTGCCCACAGGAACGTGCACCAGGCTGGTCTTGTCGGCGCGGAACTCCACCTTGCCGGCCTTGATCTCTCTCACTGCCGAGGCCACGTCAATGGTCACGGTGCCGGTCTTGGGATTGGGCATCAGGCCCTTGGGGCCCAGCACCTTGCCCAGGCGGCCGACTACCTTCATCATGTCCGGCGTGGCGATCAGCGCGTCAAAGTCGGTCCAGTTTTCCTTCTGGATCTTCTCCACCATCTCCTCGCCGCCCACGAAGTCGGCGCCGGCATCCTGCGCTTCCTTTTGGCGGTCGCCGGTGGCGATCACGGCCACGGTCTTGGTCTTGCCCAGGCCGTGCGGCAGAACCACAGTGCCGCGGACCATCTGGTCGGCGTGGCGCGTGTCCACGCCCAGACGCATGGTCAGGTCGACGGTTTCATCAAACTTGGCGTATTTGACCTGCTTGAGCAGGCTCACCGCTTCCGGCAGCGCATAGGCGGGCTTGGTAACAGCGGCGCGCGCCTTCGCAATATTCTTGCTGACTTTGGCCATTCTTCCCTCGTCTCCCACCGCTCTTGCCAGTCCGCCTTGAGCGGAAACTCCTCGCCGAGGGACAACGTTTCCGTCGCCACTTCTCCGCTATCAGAGTCCAAAAGCCGTGGTGGTAATGACTGCCCAGAGATTTCCTCTGAGCGCATCTTTGAATCATAGCCGATTGGTTCAGGGATTGCAAACGGTTTGCCGGCAAAGCCGGCAGTGGGCTTTTCGATCTTGGCAGCTCATCCGTCCGCCGGGTGCCCCAGGTCTCGCTTCTGAGACCTGGGAAAGCAGGATGTCGACCAGCCAAACTGCGCATCGCGCGCCTCAAGTCCACGAAAAATAACCTTGCCCGGCACCCCATGGCTGCGTATACTGGCGCGATTCCCCTTCAGAGTGTTCCAGCAGTCGCTTGAACACATTTGTTTTCAGTAGTTTCCACATCGATGAACGGATAAGGAGAAGATATGGGAAAGATCAACTTGGGACGTGTAATCATCGCAGGACTCGTTGCCGGGATCGTTTCAGATATCCTGGGCTACGTTGTGGATGGCGTGTTGCTGGCTCCTCGATGGGCAGCCGGGATGAAGGCGCTTGGACATGGCGAATTTACGTCAAGTCAGGTGATATTGTTCAACATCCTTGGACTCGTCTCCGGCATTGTATTGATCTGGGTCTACGCCGCCATCCGGCCTCGGTTTGGCGCGGGACCAAAAACCGCCATCTGCGCCGGCATAGTCGTCTGGGTGATAAGCGTGCTGATTCCCAACCTCGGTTTCATGTGGTTCAGCGGCCTCTTTTCGCGTCACCTTACGGTGTTTACAACCGCTGGCGGGCTGGTTGAGATTGTCGTCGGAGCCCTCGCCGGTGCTGCTCTTTACAAGGAAGCCGCCTGAAGCACTCTTCGAGACGGCCGGTGGCACCAGGTCTCGCTTCTGAGAACTAGGAAAGCAGGATGCCAACCGGCCGGCCCGTCCCTCTTGATTTGTGTACACATTTGTGTTCACATATGAGTGCACGCGATGGCCGAAACAGAGCTCGAGTTCGAGTGGGACAAAGCCAAGGCCAGAAACAACCTGAAAAAACACGGCGTCTCGTTCCTCACTGCCGCGGCCATCTTTCTGAACGAGAGGCTGGAGCGCATCGACAACCGTGAGGATTACGGCGAGGTGCGTTGGATTGCACTGGGCCGCGTCGATATGGAGGTGTACCGTGTCGTCTACACATGGCGTGCCGAAAACCTTGTCCGCATCGTCAGCGCCCAGAGGGCGAGCAAAGATGAACAGAAAATCTACTTCCGTGAGACATTCTCTTCGTGAAGTCGAGGCTCTTCGCGAACGCGGCCTTGATAAAACACGTTCTGACGCTCCGCTGGCCGAATCGCTCGGCGAAGACTTCTGGAAATCCGCGCGCGTTGTCATGCCGAGCGGCAAAACCTCCGTTCACCTGCGCCTCGACCGCGATGTCGTCGAGTGGTTCAAGGGGCGTGGCAAAGGGCACCTGACTCGGATGAACGCTGTCCTCCGCGCCTACGTCGATGCCCAGAAGCGCAGCGCGTGAACTCCCGGTAAATTTCAAGCCGCAAACGGGGTTGCACTCCTACATCGGCAGCGCAAACCGGGCAGCGCCGTGCGGGTTTAGTATGGACTGCGATGAAAAACCTCACCCGCCGCCGCTTCCTCTCAACCGCCGCACTCACCCTTGCCGCAACCCGCCTCCGCGCCCAGAACCAGCCGGGAACTCCAGTCACGCTCAAGCTGCCGGCTGAGGCTGCGGGCGCACAGATGCCTGCCGACTTTGTCGGGCTCTCCTATGAAGTGCAGCAGCTTGTCGATCCCAGTTTCTTTTCGGCTGCGAATGCCGGACTGGTGGAGCAGTTCCGTGCGCTCTCCTCAAATGGCGTGCTGCGCCTGGGGGGCAACACCAGCGAGTTCGCCTACTGGAGGGAGACGCCCAATTCTCCGGAACCCGAGCACCCGGTGACGCGCGAGGTGGTGGGCGAGCCAAAGCCCGAGTACTACGCCGTCACCGGCGAAGCGGTGCACAACCTGGCCGCATTTCTGAAAGCCACCGGCTGGACCTGCCTCTATGGCATCGGCATGGGCACCAACACGCCGGAGCGCGCCGCCGAGGAGGCTGTCTTCGTCCGCCAGGCGCTTGGACCCAGCCTGCAATACTTCCAGATCGGCAACGAGGTGGATTTATTCAACCACCACTTGCGCGATCCCAAGACGTGGTCGGCGAAGACCTACCTCGACGAGTGGCTCACGCTGGCCCGCGCCATTACGGCGCGCGTACCGGACGCGAAGTTCGGCATGCCGGACGTGGCGAGTAACGTTGGCTGGCTGACCGAGATCGCCGGCCTGTGGCCCTCGATCGAGAATCCGCCGCGCGTGACCACGCTCACCCACCATCACTACTTCGGCGGGCCGGCCACCAATCCCGAGGTCAACATTCCCAACCTGCTTAGCCCCAAGACCATGGCCAGGGTGCAGAAGACCGCGGATGCCGCGACCGCCGCGGCAGACAAGATGGGCGTGCGCGTGCGCATGACCGAAGGCAACACCTGCTATCGCGGAGGCAAGCCGGGCGTCTCCGACGTCTTTGCGGCGGCGCTGTGGGCCGCGGACTACTCGCTGCTGCTGGCCAGCAACAACTACTCCGGCATCAACCTTCACGGCGGCACGGGCAAATCGGTCGCAAACTCGGTGGGCGGATTTTTGCCCGGCGACGTAATGCTCAAAGACCAGGGCGCTACGCCGGAGCAGATTGCCACGCATCCGCACCCGTTCTACACGCCGATTGCGACCTTCGATTCGGAGTACACGCTGGAGCCGGTAGCCTATGGGCTCAAGTTCGCCGGCGCGCTGAGCGGAGGCTCGTTCTTCAAGGCGGATTTCTCTGCTCAGCTCCAGTCGGCGGGGGTCGATGCGTCGGCCTACGCGGTGAAGCTTCCCGGCGGCCGCACGTCTGTCCTGGTGGTGAACAAGGATGCGGAGAAGGACCTCGACCTGACGCTGGATTTTGGAATGGAGACGGGCACGCTAGAGATTGAAACCCTCCATGCACCGGCGCTCGACAGCCGCGAAGCGCACATTGCGCGATCTGCAAAGACCGGCCATCTCAAGCATGGCCGGTGCCGGGTGACGGCTCCGCGCGCGAGCGGCATTCGCCTGACCGTGGGCCATTAAGGTAGCGCCGGTCTCCAGACCGGCTGTCGTACGGGCCTCCAGGCCCGCATTACGCCCGTAGATATCCGGCCGGCCTGGAGGCCGGCGCTACCTTGCGGTTGTGTGCCGACCGGAATCTCACGCCTTTCGTCCGCGATTCGTCCTCCTGCTGCGTCTATTCACAACAGGAGGGGAACAAGTGATCCCATTCCCTGCCCATCTGAACCCTTCAGACACTTAAAATATGTAGTAGCGTGCCTTTCAGAGCGGTTCTCCAATTCACGTGCACTGCCCGGCGATGTGAAGTGTGGCTTTTTCTTGAGGAAAAAGCCACTTGGCATCGTGCTTTCGGTGTATAGCAATTGGAGAACCGCTATAACCGGCCGGAACGACAATCAGGAAAAAATGGAGATTTCACGTTGAAGAGCAAACGGGTTTTGCCCCAATGGGTGCTTTTGTGGCCGCTCCTGATCTGGGCGGCGATGCTTTCACTGCCCTCGAACGCGGTTGCGCAGAGTTCGTCCGCCGCGCAGAATGTGACCCGCGCCACGCTGTCCAATGGCGCCCGCGTGGTGATTATCCGCAGCACTCTTGCGCCGGTGGCCACCGTGGAGGCGAACTTCCTGGTGGGCGGCAATGAGACGCCCGACGGCTTTCCCGGCATGGCGCACGCGCAGGAGCATATGGCCTTTCGCGGCTGCGCGGGCATGAACGCCGACCAGACGGCGGCCATCTACGCTCTGCTGGGCGGCGAGAATAACGCCGACACGCAGCAGAGCATCACGCAGTACTTCGCTACCGTTCCCGCCGCTGACGTAAACGTGGCGCTCGAGGCGCAGGCCGCGTGCATCAAGGGCATTGACGACTCGCAGGCCGAGTGGGACCACGAACGCGGCGCCATTGAGCAGGAGGTGCAGCGCGATCTCTCCAACCCCGTCTACAAGTTCATCGACCGGCTGAACGGCGCGATGTTTGCGGGCACGCCGTATTCCCACGATCCGCTGGGCACCAAGGCTTCGTTCGACGCGACTACCGGCGCGATGCTCAAGGACTTTTACGACAAGTGGTATTCGCCCTCGAACATGATTCTGCTGGTGGTGGGCGACGTCGATCCCGCAGCCACGATGGCCAAAATCAAGAGCCTCTTCGGAGATATTCCCAACCATCCGCTGCCCAGCCGGCCGGAGATTCAAATCGGGCCGTTCGCGTCGCAGACCTTCTCGATCGACAGCAATCTGCCTTAT
>JBAUCP010000276.1:0-5425 GCA_049677625.1 Occallatibacter sp.
TAGCCCACGAGGACTTCGTCTGATGAAGAGGGGTGCTTCTTCTTCCCCATTAGAGGGGCCGTCCATGGAGCAGCTAGGCCTAGGAGATCGGCAACCCAAGTTGCCAGGTATTCAGGGCGAGGCGTCCAACTGAAAAAGCTCCCCGCGAGGTGAGGCAAAACGCCGAGGACAATTCCAAGAGCTGCGTATAGAACTGCCCAGAAGTTTCCAAGCACACCGAGCCCCCAGGATCGGCGAAATTTCCAAGCGAGGCGGCAGAGACTTGCGGATAAACCCCCAAAAAGAAGAATCAAAAGCCGCAAAAATGGCCGAGGAGCGGCGTCCGGGGCTGACAATGGTGGCACTACACTCGCAGTCGGGGCACCTGTTGATGCTTGATGGGGGCTTACGACGACCGAAGGCGAAGCCGGTGAGCTGGGTTGTGCGCGTCCGACTGCCACTACGAGACCGACCGCAACTCCGACAAACACGGTGCGGAGTAATCTAATTCGGATGAAGCAATGCGGTCGTCTCTGGGACTGTAAGCTGAGGCGCATCAGATTGATTTAGAGCAAGCTTACACCAGATCATTATCATCTACACTCACTTCGTGCGCTTCTTCGTCGGAATTCCACTCGCTGGCTTCGCCGTCGCTGAACTCGCCCCGTTCGCAGACCGCCTCCGCTCTGCCGCATGGCTTCGCTGGCCGGCGCCGGAGTCATGGCACATCACACTCCAGTTCCTTGGCAACACGTCCGACGAGCAATACAACCTGCTCACCGCGCGGCTGGCCGAAGTCCATTGCGCGGCCGTTCCCATCCGTCTCGGCGGCTTGGGCGTCTTTGACCGCGCCGGCATCTTCTATGCCGAGGTCGAGCCGACCCCGGAACTGGTTGCCCTTGAGCGGCGCATCGCGGCCGCCACCGCCCTCTGCGGATTCGAGCGCGATACGCGCCCTTACCATCCGCACATCACCCTGGCCCGCGGCAAAGGACCCAACCGCGCGCGCGAGCTGCGCGGGATGCTGGCGAGCGTCCAGTCCCAACCCAAATTCCCGCGCTTCACGGCTGTGGAGTTCCTGCTTTACGAGAGCCATCTCTCGGCCTCCGGCTCGACCTACGAAGTCCGCCGCAGGTTCCCGCTCGGCACAGCAACCGGATCCCCGATCTGAAACCTGATCCCTGATCCCTGTTCCCTGACCCCTGACCCCTGCAACCCGTTCTCTGCTATACTGAACATTCGGCGTGCCGAGGGGTTGGTGTGTGTCTTGATACCCCCACGAATCTGCTTCCTGCGCCGGCATCTTCTTCAGGATTTCGGAGTTTTAGTCATGGCACAAATATGCGACATTTGCGGCAAGGGGCCGCAGTTCGGCAACAACATCTCCCACGCGCACAACGTGACCCGCAGGCGCTGGAACGTGAACCTGCAGGCCGTCAAGGCTCTGGTGAACGGCGCGCCCAAGCGCATCCGCGTGTGCACCAGCTGCATCAAGAGCGGCAAGATCGCCAAGGCGTAAACCGAAAAATTCCAATGGCTTCAGGCAAGAAAAACCCCGTCCGTGAGGACGGGGTTTTGTTGTGCCCGTTCGTGTGTCTCATTCGCCTTCGCGCGTAAAGGTCAGCGACGCCGAGTTGATGCAGTAGCGCAGCCCGGTCGGCCGCGGCCCATCCGGGAAGACGTGCCCCAGATGCCCGCCGCAACGCGCGCAGGTCACCTCCACGCGCCGCATGCCGTAGCTCTTGTCTTCGTGCTCCACAACTGCTTTTGAATCAGCGGGAATCATGAAGCTCGGCCATCCGCAGCCGGAGTCGAATTTGGCTCCGCTCAGGAACAGCAGCGCGCCGCAGCCGGCGCAGTGATAGTTGCCCGTGTCGTGGTTCTCTGTCAGTGTCCCGGTGAACGGCCGCTCCGTGCCCTTCTCGCGCAGCACGTGGTACTGCTCGGGCGTCAACTCCGCGCGCCACTCCGCTTCGCTGCGCATGACTTTGTCTGGAGTTTCGTTCAAGATGCACCTCCCTGAAATTGCTGGCAAATAAGAGGCTTGCGTTCATTGGATGCGTGGCGCGGAGAAAAGCACCGGCGCCCTAGACCACTGCCACCAACTCAATCTCGATAAGTACGTCTTTGGGGAGCCGCGAAACCTCGACCGTGGTCCGGGCCGGCGGCTGGCCATCTGCGCCCAGATACTTGCCATAAACCGCGTTCATCACCATAAAGTCATTAAAATCTTTAAGATATACCGTAGCCTTGACGGCGCGATCCAGGCTGCTGCCGCCCGCTTCCAAGATGATCTTCAGGTTCTCAATCACGCGCGCGGTCTGTTCCGCAATCGCACCCCGAACCACCTGCCCGGTGGCCGGATCGAGCGGAATCTGCCCGGCGGTGAAGATCAGGTTTCCGGCGCGGATGGCCTGAGAGTAAGGCCCGATGGCTGCGGGCGCGCTTCCGGTTGCAATCACTTCTTTGCTCATGATCCTGATTGTAACCGGAAGCCGAAAAGACAACTCAGGCGCCTGATAACTAAGGTCATGTTGCCAGGCGTCTGTGCTGAATCCTATCCGACGTTCAGATTGGCCAGCACGCCGCCGGCAATCATCATCGCCAGCAGCCAATAGGACGCATTGATGGCGAAAAGCTTGGCCGGCCGCTTCTCAAAGATGTGCTGCGTAAACAGCGGAGGGGCCATAAAGCCCAGCCAGCACAGCGCGCCAAGCCAAACACCATTCGGGAACGTCTTTGAGCCGGACCAGATGACAATATGCCCAAGCACAAACGAGAGAATCAGGTTGGCGACAAGAGCAGTGGCCGGTCCAAACCAGGCATTCTTGGGCTTTTCGCCCTCTGCGACGCCCACCAGGGCCATCCACCTGGTCTTGAAGACGTAGCCGTACCAAAGAACGCCCAGAATCCACTGGATCACGGTCGCAATCAGCACGGCCATGTAGCTGACATGGAAATAGTTCATCGAAATCAATCCTCCAGCGTGATATCTTTGCCCGGCTCCTGCGGTGCAACTGAGAGAAACGGGCGAAACCAACGCCTGCCTTTTAGGGCGACTAGTTCCCACTGTGCGGGAGCGTTACCTCGGTGTCAAGGTAAATTGCTGTGCGGTAATCATTTCGACAACACGCAGGTAATGCCGCTAATGTGTTAATTCAATGCCTTTTAGGGTTATGCGGTCCTGGCTCTATCCGGCAGTCTTTCCGGGAATTGCTAACGCCGCTTAAGCGCTTCGAGCTCTTCGAGAGTGCGTGGCCAGTCCGCGCCCAGCAGCCGTGACAGGCTGCGGTCGGCCAGCACCTTGCTCCCGGTCTGGCAGCGGGCGCAGTAGTTGGTCTCGTTGTCGGCGTAGCGGATGCGCTGCACCTTTTCTCCGCACCGCGGGCAGGGCTGCTCGAATCGCCCGTGCACGGCCATCTCGGGCCGAAATGCCGTCACTTTTTCAGGGAAGCTCTGCTTCGCCTCCGCTCCGAGCCGGTCCATCCAGAGTGTGAGCGTGGCGCGCGTTCCAGCGAACAGGCGCTCCCATTCCTCGGGCTTGAGCTTGTGGGTGAGCGCGATGGGCGAGAGCTGCGCGGCGTGCAGAATCTCGTCAGAATAAGCGTTGCCGATTCCGCTGACGATGCGCGGATCGGTCAGCGCTCGCTTGAGCGTGCGGTTTTCGAGCGTCAGTGCCGCGCGAAAACCATCAAGGTCCGTAGAGAAAACCTCCACGCCGCCCGGATCGATCGAGCGCAGCCCTTCCTCGCCGCGCAGCACGTGCAGAGAGGCGCGCCGCTTCGATCCGGCTTCGGTCAGCACCAGGGTTCCATCGGGAAAGTCAAAGCCTGCGAGAGCGTTGCGGCCGGCGAGTTTGATCTGCCGCGGCCGCCAGTGCAGCCGGCCGGCGATCATCAGGTGCAGAACCAGCCACAATTCATCTTCGAGGCCAATCGCAATGCGTTTGCCCACGCGGCGAATGGCGCGCACCGTGCGGCCTTCAGTGCTTGCAAGCGGTGGATCGACAGTGCGGAGCAGAAAAACGCTCGCCAGGCGCACGTGTTCGAGCGGCTGGTTCAAAATGCGCGGCTCAAGCGCCGTGATGTACGCGGAGATGTCGGGCAGTTCCGGCATGCATCCAGATTGTAGCCGCGATGCGCTCGGCGCCGAGCAATTCTTCGCGGCGCGAGCTGAATTCACTTAAGTCAAGATCGTGTTATCGATGAGCCGCGTGGCGCCCACGCTTGCAGCGACAGCAAAGAGCGACCCGGGAGCAGCAGTTTCGGCCGGCTCGAGCGTCGCCCAATCCACGAGCGCAATATAGTCCACGCGAACAGCAGGTTCTGCCGCGAAGATCTCCCGCGCAGCTGCGACGAGCGCACTGGAACGGCGCTCGCCAGATGCAACGAGAGCCTCGACGCGCCGGATGGCGCAACTCAGCGTGAGCGCCTGTGCGCGCTCGGCGGGGCTTAGATAAATATTGCGCGAGCTGAGCGCAAGCCCATCCGGTTCGCGCACGGTGGGGCAGACGACGATCTCCGTGGCAAAACGCAGATCGGTCGTCATGCGGCGAATCACGGCGACCTGTGCTGCATCTTTCTGGCCGAAGAAGGCGCGATCCGGTTCGGTCGCGATGAACAGTTTGGCGACCACGGTCGCCACGCCGCGAAAATGGTCCGGGCGGGACTGGCCGTCCAGGCGACTGACTAAGCCTTCTACTTCAACAAAAGTCGCCGCACCCGCCGGATACAGCTCTTCGACCGGCGGCGCAAAGATCACGTCCGCACCCTCGGCCCTGGCCAGCGCGCAGTCCGCGTCAAAGGTGCGCGGATAGCGGGCGAAGTCCTCATGGGGACCGAACTGGGTTGGGTTGACGAAGATGCTGGCGGCTACGTGGCCGCACGACCCACATGCCGCGCGAATGAGCGAGGCGTGGCCCGCGTGCAAAGCGCCCATGGTGGGCACCAGGCCTATGGTATTGCCGCCATTGTTGCGCGTTTCACGGGACCACTGGCGCAGCTCAGCTACGGTATGAAGAATCTCCATCAGGCCTGGCTGAGCTCTTCCCAATCGAGCAGCGCGTCCTGATTCACGATCGCGTCGACATCTTCGAGACGCGGATCGTCGAGGCGCGAACCGTTCAAGTCCGGTTGAACGGATTTGCGCGCCGCGGCAGACAGGTGGTAGCTCTCCGCATCCGAGGGAAACACGCGATGCTCCACATCCTCGCGATAGTGCTCGACTGCCGAGCGGATGAGCGCCGCTGCATCGCCATAGCGGCGAACGAACTTGGCCGCAGGCGCAAAGGTGAGATTCACCAGGTCGTGGAAGACAAGAATCTGCCCATCGCAGTCAGGGCCTGCGCCAATGCCGATGGTGGGAATATCGAGGCTCGCCGTGATGGCCGCGGCTGCTTCGCGAGGAACGCCCTCGAGCACCAGCGCGCCGGCGCCGGCGCGCGCCA
>JBAUCP010000277.1:0-6845 GCA_049677625.1 Occallatibacter sp.
AAAGAGACCGATGCGATGAAAAGCGCCAGTGCAAAGCAGGGAGACTGGGAACGCAGCCAACCGGGTTTCATAAACACTCCTGTTTCAGCAATCGCGCGAAGGCAACGGCCCTCGTTCTGAACTAAGAACGAACGGCTCAGGCGAACTTGCACCCAAAAAACGCAGCTTTTTGCTTTTGGACGGCGAGCAATTCAAATCGGTTCTCTCGCAGCCGGCGAACGAAAAATCGGATGCCAAAAATGAGCGTAGAAAACGGCCATTTTCAAGCATTTGCCGCGTGGAATTGCGCAAATATCCATGTACAATCGATTGCGTAGGGCACTATACGCATATCACTGCACCCAGATTGCCGAGACTCTGAACTACGATGAAGGATTCCACAGCCGACAAAAAGCAGAAAGATGGCGCCAGGCCGCCGGTTCATCACGCAACGAGCCTGAAACAACTGGCGGAGCATCTGGGGCTGAATCCCGCAACGGTTTCCGTCGTGCTCAACGACGTTCCGGGGCGGTCGATTCCGCAGGCCACGCGGGACCGTATCAAGGCCGCTGCCAAGGCGATGAACTATCAGCCGAACCTGCTGGCTCGCTCGCTGCGCAGCCGGCGAACGCTGACCATCGGCATCCTGGTTCCCGAGCTGGGCGACGGCTATCACACGCAGGTGATGAGCGGCATCGGCGATCAGCTCATCAAGGCCGGCTACTTCTACTTCACGGCGCATCACCGGCACAAGAGAAATCTGGTGGAAGAGTACACGCGCATGTTGATCGGGCGAGGCGCGCAGGGCATCATCGCCATCGACACCATGCTCGAGCACCCTATCGGCATTCCGGTGGTGGCCGTAGCGGGCCATCGGCACATCGAGGGCGTGACCAACGTCTTGCTCGACCACGCGCGCGCCGCCGAGCTTGCGCTCACGCACCTTTACTCGCTGGGGCACAGAAAACTCGCGTTCATGCGCGGCCAGCCCTTCAGCTCCGACTCGGACGAACGCTGGAAGAGCCTGGTGGTCGTTGCCGAGCGGCTGGGGCTGGAGATCAAACCGGAGCTGGTGGTGAGCCTTGAGCGCGATCTGACTTCGCCTGAGCTGGGCTATCCGGTGGTGCAGCAACTGCTCGCCGCCAAACAGCCGTTCACCGCGATCGTTGCATTCAATGACATATCGGCCATTGGCGCCATCCGCGCGCTGCAGGATGTGAACCTGCGCGTGCCCGAAGATGTCTCCGTCATCGGCTTTGACGACATCAAGGCGGCCGCATTTACCTTGCCGCGCCTCACCACCATCAACCAGCCGCTCGAAGAGATTGGAAGAATCGCCACGCAGAGCCTGCTCAACCGCATTCACAACACGGTTCCGCCGCGCGACGAGATTACGGTAGAGCCGGAACTGATCGTGCGCGAATCCACCGGGCCCGTGAAATGCTGAAACAGCAAGCCTGGAACCGGGCTCTGCGCACGCAGATCAGGAAACGCAGATCGGGAAACGCCGATTAAGAATTGACCGGAGCAGCCGGCTCTTGGGCATTCGCGCGCCGCACCGCCGCGGATTGCAGCACCACCACCATGATCAGGCCCGCACCGCATGGCGCAGTGAGCCCCAGGCGGAGCGAGTGGAAGTGCGACGAGAGCATTCCGGTAAGCCATGGAAAGATCGCGGCTCCCACGCCGCCTACGGCGAAGATCCATCCACGCGCAGAGTGCTCGAGCATGAACGAAAGCAGCAGTGGATAGAGCGGGCCAATGCAAATGCCGGCGATCACTGCTACGGCCAGAATTGCTGAAGGATAAGGCGCAGCGATCAGCGCCGCCACGGAAGCCAGAACTCCCCAGATTGTGGCGCGCAGCGTGGCGCGGCGGCCCATCTTCGCCAGCAGGCGCGTGGAAAAAGCAAGCCGGCTGATCATCTCGCCCAGCCAGAAGAGTGAAGTGGCGAGCGCCGCGCCGGCCAGGCTGTGCAGCCCTGCGCGATGGGAGTACGTTGTAAGCCAGCCGCTCATCGCCGCTTCAATGCCCACCGCGCAGACAGCCAGAATGATCAGAGACAAAAATATTCCGCTCGCCGCAGGAGCGGGGGCTCGCGGTTCAGCCCTTTGCGCACGGCGTGGTTCCTGACGCTCCGCAAAGACTATCCAGCCGAGCAGCAGCATACATAGAGCCAGCAGCACAAGAAACAGAACGCGAAGATCGGTCTTGTGAAGAAAGGGAAGAAACAGCATGGGCCCAGCGGTCGCGCCAACCGACCAGATGAAGTTTAACCCTTCCAGCTTGGCGGCACTTTCGTCGCCGCTCCGGTCGGTGATGAGCAGGCTGGTTGCGGTCATCACCATGCCCAGCCCGAGGCCGTAGAAAAAGAAAGCCACAAAAGGCGCGGCCGAACCAGCGAGCATGATTGCGCCCAGGGACAAAACCAGCAGCCCATAACCGAAGGTAAGAGAACGGACGCGATGGAGGCCGGTGAATACCGCGCCGAGCGCAGAACCGAAAAACTGAAGAAACAAGAGCAGCCCGGCCGTCGAGTCCGTGAGGGCCCATCGCTGTGAGAGTACGGGAAGAAGCACGCCAAGCATCACCGTTCCTGCGCCGGTCAGGCTGAAGCCGAAGCTCAGCACCAGGTTCGAAATAGTGCCCCGGGCGGAAAGAGGATTCGAATTCGAGATACGGTTATCGGTCATGAGTTCGGGCACTTTGTCCAAGGGTTATAGCGTCGTGATGTTGAGGACAGAACGCTACGGTAGATTTGCCAGGTGCGCCGGCGGCTTGCTCGAGATAACTCCCTGTCCCTCGCGCACCACGTAAAAACGGTCGGCGGCCAGGTTGGTGAGAACTTCTTTCTTTCCGTCCGGCCACAGGACCTCCGCCTGATCGACGCGATCGTGACTGGCCAGACCAAAGTGAATGCGCAGATCGTTCTGCGACAGATAACTTCCTCCGCTGATGACCTCGCCAAGTTGCACCAGGTCTCCGGCCCTGGCTCGCACGCGCGCATTCAGCGCCAGGCGGTTGCACTTTACGCCCTCCAGTTGAAAGCTGATCCAATGGTTTCGCGGACCTCCGACGGGCCGCAGGATCATCGGCTCGCCCACCAGATTCTCCACCACGGCTTCCATCTTTCCGTCATTGAACAGATCGCCAACCGCCAGGCCGCGGCTCACTTGCGGCGTTTCGAGCGCCGGCCCCACACGCCGGCTGACGTTCTGGAAATTACCATTGCGGCGATTGAGAAAAAGCAGCTTGGGCTCGAGATATCTGGCCGCGGAGGGAATGCTGTCGATCTGCGGATACACGTGCCCGTTCACGAGAAAGAAATCCTGCCAGCCATTGTTGGCAAAATCGACGAACGCATCGCCCCAGCCCACATAGCCCTGCGTGCCTCTGGCAATTCCCGATTCAATCGAGTTATCGGTGAAATTCATGCCGCCGTCGTTCGTATACAGAGCGGTGTACTCAACGTCGAAGTGAGAAATCGCAACCGACATACGGCCGGTGTGCTGATAATCTCCATACGCCAGGCCCATATTGGCCTGCTCAACGCCGTCTTCGTTGACGGCTACTCCGGCGAGCAGCCCGGCATCCTGAAAGTTGCCCGCGCCGTCTCCCTGATACAGGTAGTTCGCTTCGCCGTCGTTGGTGACAAACAGATCCAGTTTGCCGTCGTTGTTGAAGTCCGACCATATTGAGGTCAGCCCGTAGCGGCGTTCGGGATCGTCAACGCCGGCCTTCTTCGATACGTCGCTAAAAGTCCCGTCTCCATTGTTGTGGTAAAGGTTGTCAGGCAATCCGGGCAAACCGCGCGGGCCGCACTGCACTTCAATTCCCATGTAATTGCATGCTTTGCCTGATCCGAAGGCAGGAAGATTGTCGAGATGAAAATCCACGTAATGCGATACGAACAGGTCGGCCCATCCGTCGCTGTCGTAGTCGCCGAAGGCCGCGCCGGTCGCCCATCCTGAGTCGCTGCCCAGGCCGCTGGCTTTGGTTACGTCAGTAAACGTGCCATCGCCGTTGTTGCGATAGAGCACTACGCCGTTCAGGCAGGTGACGAGCAGGTCGGGCCGTCCGTCGTTGTTATAGTCGCCCACCGCGGCGCCCATGGCCCAGCAGGGATAACCCACGCCGGCCTTGTCTGTAACGTCGGTAAAGGTTCCGTCGCGATTATTGTGATAGAGCGCGCTGCGCGCTTTCACGCCATGCAGGGCCATGTCTACACTCTGCGCATTGGTAAGATAGATATCCGGCCATCCGTCGCCGTCATAGTCGATAAGTGCGACGCCCCCGCTCATCGACTCGGCGATGAATCTGCCTTCGGGACTCGACTTATGATCAAAATGAATACCAGTCAGGCTGGTAATATCCACTAACTGCGGATAGTCGGGAAGCGGAGTTGTCGCCGCTCGCTCGGCTTCGGCCTTCTGTCGCTCTGCGGGCGAAAGAGGCGTGGGAGTGCCCATCTGGCCGGCGAGCGAAACGCTCAGGCATAGGAACGAAAGCACGGCGCCGGCCTTCAACGAGACGGTCTGCGCTTTCATCCATGCACGCGCGCCAACAAGGGCCGCAGAGCTATTTCTCATCGGTGTCATCCGGACGGATTTCTTCGGGCTGTATCAGCAGGCCCTTGTAGAGGGCGCGAAGCTGGTCCTTCATGTCCTTGTATTTTTTGTAAAGGTCCACTTCACGGCGGGCGTCGTCCGTGCGGCCCATCTTACGGTAGAGGGTAGCAAGGCGATAATGGACTACGGCATTGGTGGGCTCGAGCTGCTCTGAAGCCTCAAGCAGCGGCAGAGCCTTGGCTTCCTCGTTCATCTCGAGCAGCGTCTTGGCCAGGCCCAGCTTGGCGCTGGCGTCAGCCGGTTCGAGCGCAACCGCCTTCGAGTAATCCGCATACTCCTGCTTTACGTCTCCATTTTGTGCCGCGATATCGCCGAGCCTGCAGATGGCCTTCTCATCCTGCGGATTTTCGGCGAGCGCAGCGCGGTACTCCTGCTCGGCTTCTTTTTTGACGGCTGCATCCTGAGAGGTGTGGAGCAGCTCGGCGAGCTCGAAATGCACGCCCGGCAGCCGCGGATCGATGGCGATCGCCTGGCGATATTGCTCGATTGCAGCGTTGCTGTTGCCGTCTCTGGTTTCTTCATGGGCCAGCAACTGGTGCATCTGCGCGGAGCCGGGCGCAACCAGCGACAAGGTGAGCATGGACTCGCCGGAGAGATCGGCATAGGTGCGGTAGGCCGCATACAGCACTTCCGCATTTTCAGGAAACGCCTTCCGCAACTGAGTGATCACACTCGCGGCTGCGTCCAGGTCGCTGCTTGCGTTCAAAAGTCCTACAAGGTCCAGGCCCACTTCCACCTTGAGCTTATTGTCCTGAATCTGCGGGAACGATGCTTCCAGATCTTTGCGCGCGTTTTCAAAATCCGCCACGTGTTCTTCGGCCATGCCGAGCAATGCCTGAAGCCGGGATAAGTCCGGCTGCATTTTTACGGCTGCGTCGAGGTGCGGAATGGCGCCCTTGTAATCGCCGTGAAAGAAGAGCAGGACGCCGAGATTGCCCTGAGCATCTATGTTACCGGCATCGAGAGCGACAACTTTTTCGAGCTCCGGTATGGCCAGCTCCGGCTTGCGCTCGCTCAGGTACTGCTGCGCCAGACGTTGATGCATCTCGATCTGATCCTGATTGCTCGGCGGTTGCTGCTGAGAGATAACGGGGATGGACGGTCCTGACAGCAGAAGCAGGGCGAGCGTTACAACTTTGGGTGACATGACCACCTAATGATAACCAGAGCAGCAGGGGCTGAAAATGGAAAGGACGGCGATATTCGCCGTCCTCTCCAGGTTGGAATTGAAATGGCTTCTCAGGTCAGAAGGATAGGCGGCCGTAAATCTGCCATGTTCTGCCCCCGACTGTTGTGCTCGTAATGTTTGTAACCTGCCCAGGGCCAACCGTATTGTCGCCGGGTTGCCCGAAGCTGGGGTGGTTGAGGACATTTTGCGCGTCGCCACGAATCTCGAAGTTGATTCCTCTGTCTGGCAGGACAGCAAAGGTCTTGCCAAAGGAGAAGTCCATGACGTTGAGACCGGGGCCATAGACTGTATTCCTGAGAAAATCGCCATAGGTGTAGGGCGCAGGAATCGCAAGGGCAGCGGGGTTGTACCAATTGCCGCCGGGCTTAATCGCGTTACCGATGTTTTCGAATCCGGACTTGTAGTTCCCGATGAGGTTTGCTTCCTGCGTGTAGGACCCGGACAGGTTGCCGGAGTTATTGTTTCCCCCGGTCGTAATTCCCATGGGATTGCCGCCCTGGTCTACAAACGTGGCCGCGACCTGCCAGCCACCGGCTACTTCATCGGCCACCAGGTTGTCGTTCAGGAATTGCCTGCCTTTGCCGAACGGCAACTGATAGACCACTTCGCCCTTGAACATCTGCCGGATGTCGAAGTTGGAATTGCTGTAGTTCTGGTTGATGTTGTACGCATTCTGGTAGTTCTGGTAGCCCTCGCGGCTGCCCCACCCGGATGAATCCATATCGTCGAGGAAGTGAGACCAGGTGTAGTTGAAGTTGAACTGCAGTCCGTGAGTCATGCGCTTGTTGATCGTGGCTTGCATGGCGTTGTAGTTGGAGAGGGCGTTGTTGGTGCTTCCGGTGATCTGGCCCATTATCGGATACGGCACACTGGCAGCATCGTTCGGGCCGAGCGCGCTCTCCGGGACCTGGTTAATGTCGAGCCCGCCGGTGTTCAGGTGTGTGCCGTGGTTGCCGACATACGCGACCTCGGCGGCAAAGTCGTTCAAGAACTGCCGTTGTACCGAGAACGAATACTGGTAATTCGTCGGTATGGGCGTATGGTACTGG
>JBAUCP010000278.1:0-1607 GCA_049677625.1 Occallatibacter sp.
TGGTGCTTGCGGATCATCATCTCCACATCGGCGCCAAAGTCGTCCGGATCGCCGAGCACCTCGATCACGCGGCCGATGGGCGGGCGTGTAGGCGTGGGCCAACTGGTGATCTCCACATCAACCACCATGCCTTCCAGGCCCTCCGTGCCCTCCGGGCTTTCAAGTTTTGGAGTAACTCTTGCCTCGGCGCCAAGCACGCGATGCGGCGTGGACGCTTCGTGCGCAGGAGGAATCTCCGCGCCCGGCGGAATCAGGTTGTGCTGCGTCATGCGCTCGTCGAATGGGACCACATGATGGCCCATCGCACGATCGGAGCGCGCGTAGTGAAAAATGCCAACCACCGTGGGGTTGCGGCGCTCGAGGATGCGCGCAATGCGCCCCTGACGCCGTCCATCGGCCTTCGGTGGATCGAGCTCGACCAGCACCTGGTCGCCCTGCATGGCGCCGTTGATCTCGTTGGGCGGAATGAAAATGTCTTCCTGTCCCGAAGCCTGTCTCGCGTTGGGCCGAACGAAGCCGAAGCCGTCGCGATGCAGATCGAGCCGCCCCGCGGCCAGGTTGTCGCGCGCGCTTGCGCCAGGTCCAGTGACCGCGCGCGGAATGCCCCAGACCTCACGATCGATCTTGGCGAGCTGACCGCGCGCGGTCAATCGCGCAAGCTGCTCCAGCAGCAGGCGCCGCTCGCGCCCGCCGCCCAGGCCCAGCTCCCGCACCAGTTGTTTGTATCCGGCCTTGCCACCGGCGGAGCGCGCAATCCGCGCAACAAGGTCCCGATCGGTCATAGATAAAGAGTAGGTTATTTAAGTCCCGTGCGCCTCGAAGAGAAGACGCGAAAAACACAATCGGAATCGATTAATCTGAACTCAATGCCGCACAAGCTCCATCGCATTTTTGTTCAGATCGCTGTCATGGGCGCTCTCTTTTCATGTGCCTGCAGCTTGTTGGCTGCACAGGATGACGCAAAGCCACTCGATCCGAACGATCCTCGACTCACCTTCTCGTTCCCCATCAAGAAGGGCGGATCTCCGATGCAGTTCAAGGTGAATCTGGATAAATCCGGGGCCATCACTGGGGTCTCCGTCCTCCGCAGCGGTCAAACGGAACCCTTCCAGACGCTGCCCGCGTGCGAAAATTTGCTAGGTCAAGTAGACGAAGGCTGGGAAGACTATGAGCTTTCCAAGTTAGTGACTCACGCCGATTTCAACTTCGATGGCTTCGAAGACTTGGAATTGCTGCAGTATTACGACGAGCATCTCGATAAGAAGTTGTACTGCATTTTTCTCTGGGATGATAAAGCCGGGCGCTTTGCCTATTCATCTGAACTGACGGAGATAAGTACCAACCTCGAAACCCACCCGGAGAACAAAACTCTAACAGCGAGCGAGGATTGGCAAGGCGGAGCATTCCAAAACAGCGCTTATCGTTGGAATAGCGGCAAGCTTGAATTGATCGAGCAGGATAGTCTGCTTGGAGACTGGGGCCTTACACCAGATAAGGGCAAATGTGCTTTCGAATTCACCTGCAGCAGGCTGATCAACGGCAAGATGACTAAAACGCTGGGCAAAAACATTTGCACGCAAGAAGAAATGGATAACCTGCCAAATTGC
>JBAUCP010000279.1:0-1992 GCA_049677625.1 Occallatibacter sp.
GCACGGCGAAGCGCGGAAACGCGAAGCTTCCGGCCGCATCGTCGACCACATTCAACTGGCAGATGTAGGAGCCGGGCTTGAGCCCGGCGAGCGGCACGTCGAGCTCGAAGGCCACCGCGTCACGGCCATCCACGTTCACCTGCCTGGCCTGCACGGTCGGCGTCTGGTAGACCTTCGTCGAGCCCTGGATGAGCTCGAGGCTGCTGAGCACGTCAACGCCGGGCTTCGAGCCCTTGGGTTGGTTTTCGGCAGCCTTCTCGCGCAGGGGGTTGTAGATCTCGTAGAGCAGATACATATGCTGGTCCTGGCGGAAGACGTGGCTGATGTTGGGCACGTATTCTTCGCCGCCGCGCACCAGCGGGTCCTGCTTTTTGCTGGGCTGGCGCAAGGAGGCCAGCACCACGGAGCTCAGCTTGAGCGGCGCCTTCTTCATATCGGGCAGCGTGATGTTGGCTTCAAACGATCCCATGCGGCCTGTCTGGTTTTCGCGCACCACGAACTTCAGGTCGTACTTGCCCGGTGGCAGATTGAAGCTCGTGGTGTATTCGATATTCTTCTGCCGCGCGCCGAGCGACTGATCGAGATTGAGCTTGACGGTCTCGCGCACGCGGCCCACTGGCCGCTTCACCTCGTCGATCACTTCGCCGATGATGTCGAGCGTGGCCTTGTCCTTGTCGCCGCCCTTGACAAAGGGAATCTGCGAGCCGGGCACCAGCATCGAGACAGGCACGTAGAAGCGGTTGGCGTCGAGCATGAAATACATGGCGTCGAGATAGACCGGAATGTCCGTGGCGGGCAGGTCGCTGGCGAGTTCGTCTTCGAGCTCCTGCTCGCGGTCCTCGCGGCCGGAGTGGCGGAAGTCGGCAGGCGCGTAGTAGCCGGGCCGGTATTCGAGCTTGATGCCGGGCCGGTCGATCTTGATGATCAGCTTGCGATACTTGCCGTCGCGCGCCTGATTGGTGGAGTGGAAGCCGATTGCGTAGTAGGCCGAGGTGTCTTTTTGCACCTGCGCGAAGGCCGGAGCAAAATCATTGGAATCGAAGAAGGCTTTGCCGCCGGTGTCGGTCGAGAGCGTGGCCATCACTTCCTGCGTGGCGAAGTTCTGGTTCATGTTGTTCATCAGCGCGCTGCCATTGAATGCGCCGGAGCCGCGCAGGCTGCCGGTGGAGGCGTCGCCCAGCGGGCCGATGGCCTGCAGGCCGCGCGTGTCTACGCTGTAAATGGCAAGGTCGGCGCGTACCGCAGCATTGATGGCGGCGCGCAGCGAGGCCTCGTTCTCAATGCCGTCGCGCGAAATGCCGCCGGAGAAGTAGAGCAGCGACTTTTTCTCGTTGATCTTTTCAAGCGACTTGGAGATTGACCGCAGCGCAAACAGCTCGCGGTCGGTGTTTACGTCGTTGTACTCGCTCTCGTCGGCCGTGTAGCTGGTGGTATCTTCCACCTGGTTCGAGTTGGCGTTGGCGCCCTGCGCAAAGCCCTGCCCCTCGGTGCCGTTGTAAGCGCCCACTTCGTCAATCAGCGCGTTTTTGTCAGCGGTAAAGTCCTGGTCCACGCTGAGCGTATCGCCGAGCGAAACAAGTGCAACGAGATCGGCGGCCTGCAGCTTTTTGCGCAGGAAGTCCTGCGCAGCGTCCACGCTACGCTCCAGATCTTCGGGCTGCATGGATGTGAGGTCAAAGAACATCACGATGAGGCGATGATTGCGCAGGTCTTCGGGTTTGGCTACGACTACAGCCTTGCCGCCGCCTGTAGACGGGCCTGCGGCGAGCCCGCTTACCGTAGCCTCATTAAGCGGCGTGGCCATGTCCACGCTCTGGAAGTCGAAGGTGGCGACCTGCTGCTCCTTGCCATTCTCGTAGATGCGGAAATCGCTCTGCTTCAGGCCGCGCACTACCTCGCCGGTTTTGGCGTCGCGGGCCACCACGTTGGTCAGCACCAGCTCGGAGTTGGTCTTGAGCACGAATCCGCTCTGCGGCGTGGACGGGACCTGGC
>JBAUCP010000280.1:0-4891 GCA_049677625.1 Occallatibacter sp.
GTTCAAAGATCTCTCCAGAGCGAATTCGAATCTGTCCTTGCTGAGAGTCTGGCGACTGAACGCATGATGTATACGAAGTGCGTCTCCGAGCATAGAAAGTACTTCCTGCGTGACAAAGTCAGACTTCTCGTGACGACGAAAATCATGAGGGAGACGAAACTGTCGAATCACAGCGCTGATCAAGTCGACTTGAGACGGAGTGAGACTGGCAAACTCCTTCAAAAGTATCTGGAAAGGATTTGTATCGGATGCCATTCTGGCTAATTCTAGATTGCGGGGAACGGGCGATTCGTCAAAATCGGTTACCTAGAACCTCATCGGTGACTGCTCTTCGTGGGGTCGTTCCGAACCAATCGTGTTATGGGTGACCCACTGGACCGTTTTACTGTCTATCGTAAAAAAGTACGGACCATTTTACGATTCATCGTAAAATGGTACACATTAAATATAATCACTGCAATGCTATACAAATTTTCATGACATCATTCATGGTAACCCTGCCAGAGATACTCGAGCGCCTCGGCGAGGGTCTGCTGCCTGACAGCGCGATCGACGTGGCCGGCGTTTTCGACAAAGGTGAATTGGTAGTGATAGCCCTTGGCGGCGAGCACGCGGGCCATGTTCTCATTGGCGACCACCCAGTCGTGCATGCCGTCGCGCATGGGGTTGGGGTTGAACAGGTCGCGGTCGCCCACTTCCATCCACAGGCGGATTGGCTTGCGTCCGCTCTCTGAAATCAGGTGCTCGTGGAACTCCCATGCGCCGTGCGCGGTCTTCGGGTTGTACGGCCACTGCTGATTGATGTAGGTGCCGGAGTAAGTAAGCACGCGGTGATACCACTCGGGGTGATACCAGGCCATGATCAGCGCGCAGGAGCCGCCGGAGCTGCCGCCCGTGGTGGCGCGGCCGTCGGGGTTGCGGGTGAGCTTGACGTGGTATTGCGATTCGACGAGCGGCAAAACTTCGTGCTCGACGAACTCGGCATAGCGGCCCGACATGGTGTCGTACTCGAGGCCGCGCTCGCTGCCCTGGGCGTCACCGCTGCCGTTGCCGATGGAGATGGCGATCATCGCCGGCACTTTATGCTCCGCGATCAGGTTGTCGAGGACGGTGAACAGAAGGCGGTCGGGCCCATCGGCGCCGACGATGAAGGGTGCGGCCGTACCGGGAACGTACTGCTGCGGCACGTAGACAGCGACGTGGCGCGTGTAAGGCGCAGGATGGCTGGTGGTGACGACGGGCTTGGCGGAGTCGGCGGGATCGGAGCTGACAAACGTGCCGGGATCGCGGGCGATGCCGGGATAGAGCTTGCTGTTAGTCGAGCTCATGGTGAACTCGTAGACCGTCCCCTTGGGCACGCCATCGTGCTCCACGGCCTCCGGTGAGGGATTATGCGTGGGACCGAGGATGAAGTTGCCGTCCGCGTCGGGCGGAGGATTTTCGCCGTCGGGCAGCTCTTTGGCCGTGACGTAGCCCGGTGTGTGCGGATCGCGCGTAGGCGGGGTAGGCCGCGGCGATGGGGTTGCCGCGGGTGGAGTTTGAGCGATGGCCGCGCCTGCGGTTGCGAGAAAGGTGAGCAGGATTGCGAGGCCCGCGAGATGCGCGGGCGAAGATTTCTTTCCGATTGTCGAAATATTCATTCCAGTCCCCAGTCCTAGTCCCTGATCCCTGACCACTGACCACTGATCACTGATCACTGACAACCGTCCTCACGCCACCGTCAGCACCAGCTTGCCGAAGTGGCTGCCCTCTTCCATGCGCTCCAGCACTTCGCGCGCCTGGGTCCAGTGAAACTCCTCGCCCACCGGGCGCAGTTCGGCGAGCGAGATGGCGCGGTTCATCTCGATAAAGTCGCGGCGCGAGCCCACGTAGATGCCCTGAATGCGCGCCACCTTGTGCAGGATGAGCGGAATGGGGAACATCTCAGCCGCGCCGGTGAGCACGCCGACCTGGGCAACGACGCCGCCGGGGCGAATGGCACGGAGCGAGCGGCCGAGCGTACCCATGCCGCCCACCTCGACAATCAGGTCAACGCCCTCGCCGCCGGTCTCCTCAACCGCCCAGCGGTCCCAGTCCGGATCTTCACGGTAGTTCAGGCCGGCGTCCAGGCCCATCCCGGCGGCGCGTTCCAGCTTCTGGTCGCTGCTCGAGGTGCCAAGCACGCGCGCACCGCGCAGTTTCGCGAATTGGAGCGTAAAGATGGAGACGCCGCCGGTGCCCTGAATGAGGACCGTGGAGCCGGGTTTTACGTCGCCGGCCGAGAGCGCGTTCCAGGCCGTGACCGCAGCGCAGGGCAGCGTGGCCGCCTCCTGAAAGCTCAGGTGGTCGGGAATACGCACCAGGCCGGAGTCCTTGAGCACCACGTAGTCGGCCAGCATGCCGTCCGTGTCGCCGCCCAGCGCTCCCTTCATCTTGGCCGCGGTGAGCGGGCCGTCCAGCCAGTTCTGCATAAAGATGCCGGCCACGCGGTCGCCGGGTTTCCACGCGGTAACGCCCGCGCCCACGGCTACCACCTCGCCCGCGCCGTCGGAACAGGGAATGCGCGGCAGAGCCAGCTTGGGGTTGTAAAACCCCTTGATCATCAGCAGATCGCGAAAATTATATGAAATTGCCCGCACCCCCACCAGCACTTCGCCGGGGCCCGGCGCGGGCGTAGGACGCTCCACAAACTCCAAAGAATCAATGCCAAAAGTAGAAATCTGCCAGGCCCGCATGCGTCAATCCTCCGCCAATCCTGTGCCCGATTCGGGAAGCTGTCTTCAGTCCGTGAGATGCCCGGAGACAAATCCCCCGTAAAATGAAGATATGGCTCGTGGTTGGGAAAGTAAATCGGTGGAGGAACAGATGGCAAATGCCTTGGATGATTCAAAGGCGGGTGTGGCGATCGACAAGCAGCGGCAGGCAACGCAGGACCTTGCGGTGCGCGAACGCCAGAAGCAGTCGCTCAACCTGCAGCGCGAGAACATCCTGTCGCAGCGGACTTCGAACCCGTCCCGGCGCGCCGCGCTGGAGGCGGCATTGGCGCACGTGGAAGCCCAGATCGCGGCCATCGGCTGAGGCATTTCTTCTCTTCTCCGAGAGATACTGACTCTGATACTGACTCCTCCATCGCGTGCACTACTCCTCGCGGTGGACCAGGAATGTATTGGCCTGATTCACTGAGGTGAGCGGGACGCGCGGTCCGCGTTCGCAGTCAAAGCCGGCCGCGGCGCTGCGCCATCCTGTACTGGCCAACGGCCCAGTCGTCGCCGCCATGGCCGAGGTGGTGCGCCTCGGCAAAGATCTCCGCCATCGTGTCGGCCAGGCTGAGCCGCGTGTTGCGTTCGGCAGCGGCCTCGCGCAGCAGGCGCAGATCTTTCATGCCAAGATCGACGGTTGCGCCGATATGCTCCGGCGGATGCAGGATCACCTTGCCGTAAGCCGCGTAAAACGGCGACTGAAAGAGCGCGCTGTTGACCGTCTCGAAAAATACTTCGGGATCGATGCCCTGCCCCGCCGCATACACAAAGGCCTCGCTGAGCCCGTGGGTCATGGCGCTGATCAGAAAGTTGCCGCCCAGCTTGACGGCGTGCGCCATGCGCGGTTCGCTGCCCACAACCGAGATGCCGCGCGACATAGGCTCCAGGAAAGGGCGCGCGCGTGCGACGGCAGCGTCGCCGCCGGCGACCACAATCCACAGGCGTCCCTCCTCGGCCACGTTGGGCCGGCCGAAGACCGGTGCGGCGACAAAGTCGATGCCGCGGCGCGCGTGCTCTGCCGTGAGCCGCTCGCTGAGCGCGACGCTGATGGTGCTGCACGAGATGTGAAGCGCGCCTGGTTCGAGGGCGTCAACCAGCCCGTTCGAGCCAAAAAGCACCTCTTCATGCGCCGCATCATCAAAGAGCATGGTGATCACGGCGTCCGCGCCCAGTTCGGCCTCCGCCGGGGTGCCGGCAGCAATTGCGCCTTCGCGGATCACAGGTTCCGTGCGGCCCTCAGTGCGGTTCCACACCGACAATTCGTGGCCGGCAGCAATCAAGCGCAGCGCCATGGGCGTTCCCATCTTGCCGAGCCCCAAAAATCCGATCTTCATGCGATAGACCTCTCCAATTCAGCTTATTTTAAGGGCGCGCTGCTTTAAATAAATGTTGGGCCGGCGAACGGGCTGCCGCTGATCGTCGACATCCGGTTTTCATGGAGCTTTCCGCGGCGGAAAATTCAACGATGAGGCGCAGTTAAACTAAAACCATGTCGATTTGGCAAGTGATCGTTCTCGCCATTATTCAAGGACTCGCCGAGCTGCTTCCGGTTTCCAGCTCGGCACACGTTGTGGTCGCCGAAAAAATCATGGGCCTCGATCCCTCGTCGCCGCAGATGACGCTGCTGCTGGTGATGCTGCACACCGGCACCATGTTCGCCGTGCTCGCCTATTTCTGGAAGACGTGGAAGCAGGTTTATTTCTCCAGCCGTGACGCGTTCCGCCGCTTCGCGATTCTGGTGCTCTGGGCCACGCTGCTCACGGGAATCGTGGGCGAGGTGCTCAAAAAGATCATCGAGAAGACGCTGTTTCGCAATGCGGCAAAGGCGGAGATCGAGCTGCTCTTCAGCCATCTTGAACTGATAGCGCCTGCGCTGGCCGCTGCGGGCATTTTGATCTTCATCGCCGGGCTCGCTGAAAAGCGCAAGCAGGCCGCCGCTTCCGGCACGAGTCACAAGCGCAGCTCCGGCGAGGGCACGCTGACGCTGAAGCAAGCGGGATGGATGGGCCTGGTGCAGGGCCTCGCGCTGCCCTTTCGAGGCTTCTCCCGCTCCGGCTCAACCATTTCAGCCGGCATGTTGACCGGCTCGGCGAAGGAGCCGGCCGAGCGGTTCAGCTTCGCGCTGGCCGTAGTGCTTACGCCGCCCGTAGTGC
>JBAUCP010000281.1:0-2746 GCA_049677625.1 Occallatibacter sp.
TTTTTCTATCCGGCGGCGCGCAAAGCGCGCCGCCGGATAGAAAAAAGTCAAATTCTTCCGCTCGCCACACCAGGGCTAAAGCCCTGGCCTACCGCAAAGCGGAAATGCTAAACAGGTTCTGAGACTACGGCACGACTGAAGTCGTGCCCTTTCAAAACCAGACTTGCACCATCGGCGGCTATCTGGCCGGTTTTGGGGCCTGTCTTTTAGCACAGGCCGCTTCGGGAGGGTGGACCACGAAAGATTTTTTGCCGTGGCCCTAAAGTATTTTTCCAACCTGCCGATAGATCGGACACGGCGGACTTCGCTCATACCTTCAACACGGGAGGTCCTATGGGGAGCATCGGTTCGATCTTATCCACGGCTTCGTTGACCGCCGCGGCTGTGAACGAGTTGATGGTGGATGTGGGTTTTTCCACGACGATATCCGGTAAGACCTACAGTGCAGACGTGACTTACTCCAACAGCGAGTACGTGGCAAGCGATGCGAACATTGTTGGAGCTGACGCCACGGGCAATAATTTGACAACCGCGGAAAACAACCTGATTACCCGGATCGACGAACTGGTTTAACCGGCCGGCGCTTCGCGGGAGCGCGCCACGGCCCGGTCAACCGGCAACGCGGAACCCCTACGCGCTTTGCTCCTCAGTCATCAGTGACGGATCCTGGGCCGTCTGGTAGCGGCTGCAGGTGGCCATCAGGTGCTCAATCGCGGCGACCGGCTTGATGCCGCCTCTGGCGCCTGCGGCGGTGCAATTCATGGCCCCGGCGGCGCAGGAGAAGTCGAGCAGCCGGTCGAGCGGCCAGTCCCGCAACAATCCATAGATAAAACCGGCGCGGAAGATGTCGCCAGCGCCCGTGGTGTCGACCACCGGCACGCGGTATGCGGCGCTGTGGAGGAACCGCCTGCCGTCCCAGGCCACCACGCCGTCCTCGCCCAGTGTGGCGGCCGTCAACCGGCAGCCGTAACGGGATTGCATGCGGCGCAGCGAGCGCTCGAGGTTGTTGTCGTCCATCAGCCGGCAGGAGAAATCGTGATTCACGACCAGGTAATCGATGTTGGCGATCAGGTCGTCGATGCCGGGATAGGGATCGTCGAGATCGGCCAGCACCGGGACGCCGGCCTCGCGCGCCCATACCGCGGACTGCGTTGCCGCGGCGGTGTCGTGGCCGTCGAGATGCAGCGCGCGGGCGTTCACGATCCACTCGCGGCGCAGTTCCCCTGGCTGAAGCACCATGCGCTCGTCACGCTGGCAGAGCACGGTGCGCTCGCCGCTCGCGTCGAGCAGGATGACGTTGTGCAGGCTGGCTGTGCCGGGAACGGTGACGATCTGGGCCTCGGCGCCAAGCTGCTCGAAGGCCTCTTTGTGCATGCGCGCCGCGTCATCGTCGCCCAGCTTGCCGACATAGCGGGTGCTCAGGCCCCAGGCCTGGCAGGCGATAACCGTGGAGGCGACCTGGCCGCCCAGCATCACCGAGCGTGTGCTGTACTCGACCTTTGCACCGGATTTTGGGAATTCCGTCAGCGGGATCACCGTGTCGGTTGCATTCAGTCCCACGCCCACCAGATCGACCTGCGCCAGCTTAGCCATTCAGATATTGTAACTGGCCGGCGGGGTGGTTGTGGCCACAGGATGCAGCTCTGCCGGATGCTGTAGGCTCAAGAGTATTCTCTTAGTTTTGGACGAGATTCGTGACCGAACAATTATCTTCGCGCCCGTTTCAACATCCGCGGTCCGGCGCGCCGCTCTACTGTGACAGCGTTTCGCTGGAAGACCTGGCGCGCAAATTCGGAACGCCGCTCTACGTGTACTCGGCGCAGGAGATTGCCGGGCGGCTGCTGATGTTTCAGCAGGCTCTGGCCGGCCGCGAGCACCTGGTGTGCTACGCGGTGAAGGCGAACTCGGCGCTGGCGATTTTGAAGCTGCTGGCGGGCCTTGGCGCGGGCTTCGACATTGTCTCCGGCGGCGAACTGGAGCGGCTGATGGCCGCCGCGCCCGAGGCTGTGGGCAGGGTGGTCTTTTCCGGCGTGGGCAAAACGCCTGCGGAGATCGATCTTGCGCTCCAGGCGGGGATACTCGAGTTCAATGTGGAAAGCGAGGCCGAGCTCGAATTGCTGGCCGCGCGCGCACGCAAGCTGAAGGTCCGGGCGCGGTTTGCATTGCGCGTGAATCCCGATGTTTTTGCCGATACGCACCCTTACATCTCTACCGGGCTGCGCGAGCACAAGTTCGGCATCGACATTGGCAGGGCGCTGGCGATTTACAAGGGTGCGGCGAAGGATCGCTGGCTTGAGGCGCACGGCGTGAGCGTCCACATCGGCTCGCAGATTCGTTCTGCGGAGCCGTTTGGCGCGGCCATGGAACGCGTAAGCAAGCTGGTGCGCCAGCTTGAGCGCGAGGGCATTGCGCTCAACGCCGTAGATGCGGGCGGAGGGCTGGGCATCGACTACCATGGCGGAAGCTTTGACGCGGCAGCCAAGGTGCGCGAGTACGCAGCGGCGCTCGAGGGCGCGCTTGCCGGGTTCGGCGGGCGGCTGCTGATCGAGCCGGGCCGGTTTCTGGTGGCGCAGGCCGGGGCGCTGGTGACCCGCGTGCTGCATGTGAAGCGCAACGGCACAAAGACCTTCGTGATTACCGACGCGGCCATGAACGACCTGATCCGGCCGGCGCTCTACCAGGCGCACCATGAGATTGTGCCGGTGCGCAAAAGAACAGGCAAAGCGCGCGTGGTGGATGTAGTGGG
>JBAUCP010000282.1:0-3126 GCA_049677625.1 Occallatibacter sp.
GAGTGGAGCAGATTGTCTTCTCATCCACGTGCGCGACTTATGGCGAGCCGGCCCAGCTTCCGCTGCATGAGTCGCATCCGCAGAATCCGGTCAATCCTTACGGCGAGTCGAAGCTTTTTGTCGAAAAAGCGATGCGCTGGTATGGTGCAGCGTATGGATTGCGATGGATCGCACTGCGCTACTTCAACGCTGCCGGCGCCGATGTGGACGCCGAGATCGGAGAAGTGCACGATCCGGAGCCGCACCTGATTCCACTTGTCCTGCAGGCGGCGCGTGGCGAAAGGCCCGAAGTGTCCATCCTGGGAACGGACTACGCTACGCCCGACGGCACAGCGATTCGCGATTACATCCATGTGGACGATCTGGCGCAGGCGCATATTCTCGCCATGCATCACCTGGCCGGAGGCGGAGAGAGCGGCGCATTCAACCTGGGAAGCGGCCGGGGTTACAGCGTGCGCGAAGTGATTGCCGCGGTGGAGAAACACGCGGGCTGCAAGGTGCCCGTGGTTGAGAAAGGCAGGCGGCCGGGCGATCCGCACAGCCTTGTCGCCGGCGCCGAGCGCGCGGCCGAAGTGCTGGGTTGGCGGCCCGCCCACGGCCTCGACTCGATTGTCGCGACGGCGTGGGCCTGGGAATGCATCAAGCACAAACAACGCTCCTCCGCGCTCCAGAACGAGGGTTCGTGATGTTCGCCTCCGTTGTGATGCCGGCTTACAACGCCGGGCGCTATCTTTCCCAGGCGATTGAGAGCGTGCTCGCCCAGACGTGGCAGGACTTTGAGCTGATTGTGATCGACGATGGCTCGACGGATAACACGCTGGAGATTGCACGCAAGTACGAGGCTCGCGAAGAGCGGATGAAAGTTTACACGCAGCCCAACCGAGGATTTGCCGAAACGCTGCACCGCGGCTTCGAACTCGCGGCCAGCGAGTGGGTGTTTCGCATGGATGCGGACGACCGCATGCATCCCAATCGCCTTGAGCGGCAGATTGCGTTTCTTGCCGAACATCCCGAGTTAGATGTGGCCAGCAGCCTGGTGCTTCATATTGACGGCGAGAACCGAGTTATCGGCAGAGATAACTCGAAGTTATTCACCCATGAGGCCGTTCAAAAGCTGGTTGCGGCGAATGAACTTATCGGTTTTTGCCATCCTGCCGCGGTGGTGCGCAAGAGTGCGGTGATGGCGGTGGGCGGATATCGCAAGCAGTTCTGGCCGGCGGAAGATATCGACCTCTGGAACCGGCTCGCGGAAAAGGGATATAAGATGCTGGTCCAGCCAGAGTATCTGCTCGATTACAGGATGCATGGAAGCTCGGCCAGCATCTCAGGAGCTCGTGTCGCGCGCCAGAAGGTCCGCTGGCTCAAGGACTGCATGCTGCGGCGAAGATCGGGACAGCCGGAACAGGACCTTGAGAGTTTTCTTGCGAGCCAGCGCTCTGCGCCGTTGCTCGTTCGCCTTAATCGTGAAAGGAAAGATCTGGCTAAAGTCCTGTATAAGGCTGCGGTCGCGCATTACGCGCAGAGGAAGTATGCGGCGTTGACGGTGGAACTCCTGGCCGCGGTGTCTTTGCAGCCGGGTTATGTCCTGGGGCAGGTCACGTCAAAGGCGGCGTTTGTCCGGCGCGGCGGAGCAGTCTGATGACCGGCGCTCCAAGCGGCATGGAAGGGGCGACAGCCGTCGAGTTTTTCAGGCGAATGAACGCGCAGCAAGTCGAGTATGCGCTGCTTCGCAACTACGAGCAGTATCCGAGCTTCGGGCACGACATCGATTTGATTCTACGGTGGAACGATCTGCCCAAATGGAAGGCGGTCGCAAAGTCCTGCGCCGAAGACTTTGGATGGAGCGCGCTCACCGAGTGCGACCACTGGGCGCGATCATCCTGTCGCGAGCACACCATTCAGATTCTGCGTTTCTACGCTACATCGCCGCTCCGCTACCTGCAGATCGATGCGTTTCACGCCATGCCCGTGAACGGACTTCCGCTCTTCGACGAGGATGCGCTCCTCTGCGGACGCATATCGGATGATCGAGGGTTTTTTAGAATCGACGAGCGGATGGAGAACTTTTTCAGACTGTTTCAAATTTCCAGCCTTGCCGGCGTAGCCGGCGCCGAGGAAAAGCTGGAACTGTACAGAGAGCGTGCGCTGTCGTTTTGGAGTGCGGCTGGGGATTTGGACCATTATAGTGCAAGCGCCGGATTTTCCGGGATGGAGGCAGCGGTTGAGCATCTCAGGGCCGGCGACCTCCGTTCTTTCCGATTGAAAATCGACCGCCAGAAGCGGGCCTGGTGGAGGTCGAGGATGTTTTCGCATCCATGGCGCGGCAGCACTCTAATCTTGAATCGTTTCGCGGATTACATGCGCCTGTTCTGGCTGCGGCCGTGCGGATTCACGGTGCGCGTGTCTGCCCCAGCCAGGCAGCACGGCATGGTGGACGCGATCATGAGGCGGCTCGTCGGCGCAAACCTCATTCGCGGTTATACGGTGGCCGGCAGCATGAAAAGGAGACAACAGGTGATGGAGCGCGGCGGCATTGCGGTGGAATGGGCATCGGCGGAGCGCGCGGACGTGATTTTGGACGGCGATGCGGATGAAGAACGCGTATCAGCGAGGCTGGTCACGCTGATTCTTGAACGGCACCCGAGGATTCTGGATCGAAGGCAAGCCGCAAGCTGACCCGGCGCGCTGATCTTGATCGACTCGATTCCGGCGGCCAGCAGGGTTGAGTACTGTCATTGGCCCGAAGCGCAGCCGGAAGCCATGGCGAGCGCGGCCGAGATACTTCTTCCTTGACCATGTTGAAACTCTGGTGTTACTAACGGTCATATTGCTCAACCCATCCGAATCCTGTAGCCTAGGAACGGTTAATTCCAGAAATTAGCTCTATCCTTTGGCAACGATTTATAGAAGACGCGCACCCTTTCCGAAGGTGCCGTAAATCTGCGGATTCCCTGAAGGAGAAAGAGACAGCGCATGTCAAAGTCTGTTTCCATTTGTGTGATCGGGTCCGGGTACGTGGGCCTGGTGGCGGCGGCCTGCTTTGCTGAGATAGGCCACAAAGTTCTGTGCGTGGACAATGACGAAGCCAAGGTAAAGATGTTATGCGAGGGCGGCGTGCCGATCTTC
>JBAUCP010000283.1:0-1931 GCA_049677625.1 Occallatibacter sp.
AAGCTAGCAGCTAGTTTCTCCGTTTTTCCAGCAGCTCCGCCCGCGCGGCCAGCCCGATGGCCATGGCCATCACCCGGTCGTCGTGCGCGCCCTGGCGCGCGCCGGTGCCGCCATTGGCCAGCCGGACAAAGCTGCGGCACTCGGCCAGCAGCCTGCGGCTCAGGAACCGGCCCGGCGCGTCCACCAGCGCCGCTCCCAGCCGCCCCAGCGCCGCCGGCCGGCTCATGGACGTGGTAAGCCAGCCGGGCAGCCCACCCTGCTGATAGACGCGCTGGTAGGCGCAGGACTCATGGAGATAGGCCAGCACGCCGCTGCCGTGGTTGTTCCGCTCCACCACCAGCCATGCCTGGTTGTATTCCCTCGCCAGATCGCTCACCAGCCGGGCCAGCTCCAGGCCGCCCACGTGACCGGCAAACTCCGCGCACTGCAGGCCGTTCTCCATCTCGATCACCTGTGCGGCGGAGTAGTCTCCGTGGCTGCCGCCGCCGGCCGGGTCGACGGCGACCAAATAGGCTTTGCCGGGCACCGCCGGCAGCCAGATCTCCAGCTCGCCGTTGCGCCGCCGCTGGGGCGCATCGAAGGCCTCGGCAAGCCGCGCTTCAATCGACTCCAGCTCGAAGACCGGCTCGCCGCTGGCCAGAAAGCAGCTCTCCTCGTTCTCGGCGTACTCCTGCGCGGTAAGCCCGCGAAAGTTGGCTCGAATCTGCCGCCGGTAGGCGATCTGTTCGAGACTGAGTTCGTGGCGCTGGACCAGCGCTCGCTCTTCCGCGCTCAGCGTCGACTCGTCGACGGCCCTGGCGCGGTAGCTGCGCTCCATCCACCAGGGGAAGAAGTGCTGGACCATCCCGGTCTCGGAAGCCTTGACCCACTCCTCGTAGAAGCATCCGCCCACCCCGTCGGGGGTCGACTCCACGATCAGCTCCGCATCCCGGGTCATGGCCGCGCGCAGACCGGCCAGGGTCTCGGAGGGATCTCCCGGCCAGCGCGCCAGCTCCGAGCAGTGCAGGTTCTGCACCGTCAGCCCGCGGCCGGCGTTGCGGTCGCCGGCTGAGACCACGCGGTACTGCGCGTCCATGCGCGGGAACACGATCTGCCGCACGTTGGCGCGTCCGGTCTTGAGCACGCCTTCGCGCAGCTCCCTGGGCAGCCAGTCCACAAAGCGGTGCACGATGCGGAAGATCTCCTCGGCCGCCTCGCGAGTGTGCGCCACTTGCAGGGTCAGGGTTCCCGGCCTGGTAATGGTCCTCAAGAAAAATCGCGCCGCCGTCCAGGTGGTGATCCCCATCTGGCGGGCCTTCAGCACGATGTTCGAACGGCCGCGGCGGCGCTCGAAGGCCTTTTGCGCCGCGTTGGCCTTGAGCGGAGCCGTCCAGCCCTCGCGCGTCCTTACCAGGAGCAGCTTGCCGGTCAGCGCCGCCCCCAGCGTCTGCCCGTGCAGGCTCCTCGGCTTCTGGTCGAGAGCCCTGCCGAACCACTCCAGCTCCTCGCGGCTGAAGTACTGGAAACGCAGCTCGATCTCGCGCGTCTCACCTGCCGGCTCCGCACTCTCTGTCACAGTTCCCCCATCCGCCGCGGCGGACGGTTTCACCTGTCCCCGGCCGCCTGATCTCTCGGTCTCGACTTACCACCCGCTAAACTCCGCAAACCATCCCGCACCGCCATAGCCGCCGGTGCCTGCCGTCGTATAGCTTGCCGCCGTATACCCGCTGCCACCGGACGCCGTGCAGCTCGCCACCGCGCCTCCCGAGTACGTCGGCGTTACCGTGCCACCTGAACCGCCTCCGCCTTCAACGGCGAAGTTGATAGACGGCGAAGTCCCCAGTCCCGATCCCGCAGTCGTGACCGTGCAACTGCTCAGCGCGCCGCTGGTCACACCCAGCGTCAACACCGGCGGAACGCTTCCCGCATTGCCGCTTGGCGTTGAAGACGTG
>JBAUCP010000284.1:0-2212 GCA_049677625.1 Occallatibacter sp.
GGCGCGGCCCTTGGAACCAGCCGGTCGGTGGTCGGAGTATCGGTTTGGATTCCCGGTTCGTCAGTAGAATCTGTGGGCGGTTGCCGGCTCGGGCAGTTTACCAAGTGCATGATACAACGCAGTTTCCGTGACGTGGAAGGTCCGGAAGCCGTAGGATTTCCTCATGGTCACCTTGGCCTTGTTGTTGAGGCCCTCGACGACCCCGCTTGAGAGTTTCTTCTTGGCCCGGAAATAATTGAGAATGAGCTCGCGGTGACCGCGCAGGGTCCTGGCAACCTTCTTCATCGGCTCGATGCGCGAGCGCATGGCCCGCTGGCACCAGTCGTCGAGGAATTTGGCCGCCCACGTCGGTGAGGTGTAGTCCCAGAACTGCTGAAAGTCCTCTTTCAGCAGATACGCCCGCACCGTCTGAAGGTTGTAACGCAGCAGATCGCGGAGCCGGAAGCGTTGCGTGCTGGTGAGGTTCGCCTTGCGCTTGAGCACACACCATCGGGCCTTGTGCAGGACCGGCTCGTAGCCGTCCTGCGCCAGCCGCCGCGCTTCGGCGGCGCGCACATCGTCGAGGGCGTCGTTCATCTTGGCGACGATGTGAAAGCGGTCGAGAATATTCAGCGCATTCGGGCAGCGTTCGCGGATCACCCGCAAGTAGGGCTTCCACATGTCCGAGCAGACGAACTCGATGCCTTCGGACAGCGGCTTGCCGATCAGGGCGAAGAACTGCTCGAAGCTTTCGATGGTGCGGTCCTTGCCGATCCACAGCAGGCGGGTGCAATCCTGCTCGATCTGGTAGACCAGGGTCAGGTACTTGTGGCCCTTGGCGTATTGGATCTCGTCGACACCGATAGCCTGGATCGGACCCAATTCGCGATGCTCGAGCCCCCACTGTACTACATACTCCACAGCTTGGCAGACCTTGTCCCAGGTGGTGCGGAACGACACGGCGGTTTCCTGCCAGGACAGTTTGCGCGCCCAATGCGCCAGAAACATCATGTAGGTCTTGGTCAACTGGTGCTTGCCGATTGCCCAGGGCAGTTCTTCGATCCGCACGCCGCAGACCCTGCAATCGACCCGCCGCATGCGATAGAGCAGCAGCACCGCCAAACCCCAGACCGGGATGAATTCAAAGCGGCGCAGGCTGAGTTGGTCGTAGGCCGTGCCCGGTTGATGGCAGCCCGAGCATACTGGCTTCGAACCGACACGGGGCCGCACGTCGATCTCGATGCGGCCGCTGTCCGGGCAAAGCCGCGCCTTGTCGTAGACAAAGCTTGGAAAGTGCTGGCAGTGATTGAGCACGCAGATCAATCGCATGAGTAAAAGCTCCTCGGAAAGCGCTACATCGGCCATCTTAGCGCCTCCGCAAGCGCCTGCGGACACCTTGGCGGGATACTGCCCGGACCTGGAGCGATGGCCGAATACCTGGATGTACGAAGCGCGCGATTTGGCGCCTGGCCGGCAGGTGGTGGAAATCTTCAGGCCCTTCCTACGGCACCAGTTGGGACTGAGGCTGTCGGGCAGGACACTCCGCAAGCATCGCGACAACCTTTGGCTCCTTGGTGGCGAGATCATCTCCGGCCTGCACAAGAACCCCCGGCGACGAAAGCGGCCAACGGAGCAGGTGGTTTCCGCAGCGGTCGACGACGAAGGTGGCCCGCTCATCTCCAACAGCCTGTCGGAAGACCAGCAACGCTCGTTTGATGCAACGTGCCGGAAGCTCTGCCGCTTCCTCAAGGACAGTACGCACGGCGGCTGAAGGGCTGTGGACATGTGGACAACGCAAGCGCGTTGCCCACATGCCCACAACCCCAACAACAGACACCAAAGGCTTCAACGAGGTAACTTAAAGCAAGAGATCGCAGGGCTCTCCCACCAAAATCGGCCGCACGTATACGCGCAAACCTCGTCAAACCGCCCACAGATACCGCCGAGGAGGCTATTTGTGAAGAACGGCGTTGTTCCAAATGACATACAAACTCGCGAGTCCAGAGTTCTGCTTGGATTCCGCTCAGGATGCGAGCCGGAACGCCTCCATTCTATTGGTATCCTGTCGTTCGATGACGAATTTCGCGAAGATGTTGCCTGGGGCGGAATTCAGGAGAAATTCCGGCAGGCTCTGGCGTAGGGCATTGGCCACGACCAGCTCGGAGGGCGGGATGCCGGGCCGGACGGTGCGCAGCCAGGAGCCGAAGGAGGCCCAGACGCGCTGCGGGAAGGC
>JBAUCP010000285.1:0-2330 GCA_049677625.1 Occallatibacter sp.
CGTGCGAGGAGCGGTTTTCTTCTCGCTGCCGCGCTTCACCGCGCCGTTTTCCGCGGCAGTTTTTCCGGCGTCGCCATTGTTCTCTCTAGCGTTTTTCGCGGCCGCTGTCACTTCCTCGTTCCACTCCGCCTCAGCCAGCCGTCCGCTCTCTGAAGTGTAATATCGCCTGAGGAACTCGCCCGTATACGAGCCGGGCGTCACCGCAATCTTCGCCGGCCGGCCTTCGCCCACCACGCGTCCGCCGTCTTCGCCGCCTTCAGGGCCAAGATCCAGCACCCAGTCCGCGTTACGGATCACATCCAGATTATGCTCGATGATGATCACCGAGTTGCCCAGGTCGGTGAGCCGGTGCAGCACTTCGAGCAGCTTGCGCACATCGTCAAAATGCAGCCCGGTTGTAGGCTCGTCGAGCAGATAAAGCGTGCGGCCGGTCTGCCGCTTGGAGAGCTCGCGCGCCAGCTTCATGCGCTGCGCCTCGCCGCCGGAAAGGGTGGTCGCGCTCTGGCCCAGGTGCACGTAGCCCAGCCCGACATCCACCAGCGTCTGCAGCTTCTGCCGCACCTGCTGCACGTCGGCCAGCACCGGCAGCGCATCTTCAATCGTCAGGTCCAGAACGTCTGCAATCGAGTGGCCGTGAAACTTTACCGCCAGCGTCTCCTGGTTGTAGCGGCGTCCATTGCACACTTCGCACTGCACGTACACGTCGGGCATGAAGTTCATTTCAATGCGGCGTTGGCCATCGCCCTGGCAGGCTTCGCACCGGCCGCCGGAGACGTTGAAGCTGAACCGTCCCGGCTTGTACCCGCGCTCGCGCGACTCGGGCAGCATGGCGAAGAGATCGCGGATGGGCGAGAAGACCTGCGTATAAGTGGCCGGATTGGAGCGCGGCGTGCGCCCGATAGGCGACTGATCGATGCGCACCACCTTGTCGATCTGCTCCGCGCCGGTGAGCGCGTCATGCACGCCCGGCTCCTCGCGCGAGCCGTAGATGGTCTTGGCCAGCGAGCGATAGAGAATGTCGTTGATCAGCGTGCTCTTGCCGCTGCCGCTCACGCCCGTGACCACGGTCATCACGCCCAGCGGAATGCGGATGGTCAGGTCCTGCAGGTTGTGCTCGCGCGCGCCGGCCACGGTGAGCCATTTGCCGGTGAGCTGCCGCGGCTTATCGCGCTGCAACATGGTGGCTTCGCCTTTGAGATAGCGCCCGGTGAGCGAGGCAGGCGAGGCCATGATCTGCTCCGGCGTGCCCTCGGCCACCACGCCGCCGCCCAGCCGTCCCGCGCCGGGCCCCAGATCGAGAACGTAATCCGCGTGGCGGATGGTGTCTTCGTCGTGCTCCACCACCAGCACCGTGTTGCCCAGGTCGCGCAGCCGTTCGAGGGCTTCAATCAGCCGCATGTTGTCGCGCTGATGCAAACCGATTGAGGGCTCATCCAAAACATAGAGAACACCGCGCAGCCGCGAGCCGATCTGCGTGGCCAGCCGGATGCGCTGGCCCTCGCCGCCGCTCAGCGTGGCCGCATTGCGGTTGAGCGAGAGATATTTCAGACCCACCGCGCACAAGAATTCGAGCCGCTCCACAATCTCCCGCCGGATGCGCTCGGCAACCAGCGCTTCACGCTCGGTAAATTTGAGATTGATGCCCGCCGAGAGCGCGCGATTGAGTGAGAGCGCAGTGAAATCCGCAATCGACATGCCGCCGATCTTGACCGCCAGTGACTCCGGACGCAGCCGTTTGCCGCGGCACACCGGGCACGGCGTCGCGGACATGAAGTTCATCATGTACTCGCGGTAGCCGTCGCTGCGCGCCTCGTCGATGGAGTCGCGCAGGTAGGCGAGGATACCGTGAAAGCCCGTCCGCGGCGCTTCGCCCTTGGGCGGCCCATAGACCAGGATGTGCTGCTGCTTGGGCGGCAGCTCTTCAAACGGCGTCTTCAGGTCGATCTTGTAGCGGTCGGCGGCGAGCTGGAGGAGCTTGAGCAGGTATTGCGAGGCCGATCCCGGCCCCAGCCCGCCGTCGAGCAGCGGCTTCGACCAGTCTGTGATCACCTTGGCCGGATCGAGATCGTAGAGCGAGCCCAGCCCGTGGCACTCCGGGCAGGCCCCAAAGGTCGAGTTGAACGAGAAGCTGCGCGGTTCCAGTTTGGGAACATCCAGTCCGCAATCGGGGCAGGCCATCGAGGAAGAAAAAAGCTGTTCTTCGCCGCCGCTCACCGCCACCAGCACCAGGCCGTTGGCCAGTTGCAGCGCCTTGGCCACGGCCTGTTCCAGCCGTTTTTCCACGGAGGGTTTGCCGTTAGCCGGAGTTTCGGCCGGCTTCATCAGAATCC
>JBAUCP010000286.1:0-4034 GCA_049677625.1 Occallatibacter sp.
TCATTCTGCTGGTCGTGCGTAAGGTAGCGCCGGTCACTAAGACTCAGCTGCGTGAAAGCGGAGAAGCACTGATTTAACTCTTGCAACCTCGAGGTTACTGCAATACCGGGAATTCGATACGGGGAAAAACATGAACACATACATAGCCGAACCATTGGGCACGTTATATCCATATGGTACGAGGCACACGGAGGAAATGATCCGGAATCTATCCCTGCGTGCCACTGAATATCGCGCTCAGGTGCTTCGAATGGTCTACGAACGCAAGAGCGGCCATATTGGCGGAGCCTTTTCTATCGCGGAGATTCTGACAGCTCTGTACTTCCATCATTTGCGGTTGGATCCTAAGAACCCCGGGCGGAAAGACCGGGACCGGCTTGTGTTTTCGAAGGGTCACGCCTGCGCCATGCTCTATACGGTTCTAGCCCACCGGGAGTATTTTCCGGCAAGCGAATTGAGCACCTTTCGCTCATTGAATACGCGCCTTCAGGGACATCCCGAGCCGGCGAAAACGCCGGGAGTGGAAGTAGCGGCGGGTCCGCTGGGCCACGGCGTGGCTATCGGGGCCGGCATGGCTCTGGCAGCCCGCATGGATGGATCGCGGCGTCGAGTCTATGTTATTCTCGGCGACGGCGAACTTGACTCTGGAGTTATCTGGGAAGGCCTGCTTCTGGGAGCCAAGTACGGCGACGATGCTACCATCATTGCGTGCGGCGTACTCGTGGCCCGATCGCTTCAGGCCGCCGAGAAACTACGACACGAAGGAATCCATGCGCGCGTGGTCGAGATTCACACGATCAAACCATTCGATGCGGATTTGGTAGCGCGTTGTGCCCAGGAGACCGGCGCCATTGTCACTGCGGAAGAACACACGATCATCGGTGGACTTGGCGGCGCCGTGGCAGAATGCCTGGCCGCCGCACATCCCGCTCCCATGGAGCGAATCGGGCTTGCCGATACATTCGCCGAATGCGGTCCCTATCACGATCTGCTCGACAAATATGGAATGAGCGTAGAAGCGATCGTCGAAGCCGTCCGCCGCGTGTTGAAGCGGAAGGCGTCAACACGGGTTTACGAGGATTATTCCAAGGAGATACAGAATGCCTAAGTTCGCTGCCAATCTCTCCATGATGTTCAATGAAGTGCCATTTCTTGAACGTTTCGCCGCCGCAGCCAATGCGGGTTTCACTGGCGTCGAGTATCTGTTTCCGTATGATTTTCCGGCTGAAGTCGTTTCGGCAGAGCTCAAGAAACACAGTCTTGTTAATGTGCTGTTCAACCTGCCAGCGGGCAATTGGGCCGCTGGAGAGCGTGGCATTACGTGTCTGCCGGGCCGGGAAGAGGAATTCCGTGCAGGGCTGGCAACCGCGATTGACTATGCGAAGCAACTGAACACCACTCAGGTCCATGCCATGGCCGGTATCGTTCCACCCGGTATCAGCCCCGCGGCAGCTAGCGCGACTTATCTCGCCAATCTTAAGTACGCTGCAACCGAGCTCGCGAAGCACGATATGCTCCTTCTTATCGAAGCCATCAACACGCGCGATATACCGGGTTTTTACCTCAACACCCAAGCCCAGGCTTACGCCATTCTGCAGGAGGTAGGCGCTGAGAACTTGAAGATGCAGATGGATCTCTACCACATGCAGATCATGGAGGGAGATTTGGCCGTCAAGCTCAGCCAGTACGCGCCGCACTGCGGGCATGTGCAGATTGCCGGCGTGCCAAAGCGCAATGAGCCGAACACCGGAGAGGTCAACTATTCCTATCTCTACAGCCATCTGGATCAGATCGGCTATCGCGGCTGGGTCGGATGCGAGTACCGGCCTGCAGGCGATACGGTCAAAGGGCTGGCTTGGTTCAACGAACTCTCCGGCCGCAAGATCGCGACTATGTAACGGCGCTTTTCACAACCGAACTTCAAGAGCGCATTACCCTGAAGCCAAGTGTCCGTTTCTACCGTTATCGCGAAGGAAATGTCGATGCAGAGGTGGCCGCAGCCGGGCAAGGCTGTTTTCCTGGAATATTCGAAACGATTAGACTTTCTTTACACTGCAATGGGCGTGAGTTAGACTTAGAATTGATACTCTCCCTGAGACCGGCAGGAATGCCTTTGCAAAAGGGCCGCTCACCCCTCAGGGTCCTTGGGAAACACGCATAAAATGTCCATCTTTAAAGCGGTTGCGGAAATCCTGAGGAAAGAGCGGCGACCCATTCGCTGGCTTCACCACAGAATGGTTTCGCAGAAAGACCAAGAAATGCCAAACGGCTCTGTTCTGCAGGTCCTCTACGTCGAATTTCGAGGTGAAACTATTCGTTTCGCTGCGGGAGAGTATCGATGAAAATCGGCGTTGCAGTTGCTGGCCGTGAGGCATTACCCAGCGCGTTTGTTGTTTTTCGGGACGATCTGTGCCGTTGTGTAGATCGCGCCTCCGCGCTCGGATTTGACGGAGTCGAACTGGCGCTGCTCCGAGCCGAAGAAGTCGATATTCCGCGCATGAAAGAACGACTTTCGGCTACAGGTCTGGAAATTCCCTGCATCTCTTCGGGACAGGTTTTCGCCGCAGATCACCTCTACTTTACGCATCCTGATTCCGCTGTCCGCGCAGCGGCAGTGGATCGGATTATCCGCATGATCCAGTTGGCAGCGGAGTTTGGAGCGCGAGTGAATACGGGCCGGGTCCGGGGCATCATCCACGAAGGTGAGACCGTGGACACAGCCAAGCAAAGGTACCTGAGTTGCCTGCATCGCTGCGCTGACGTTGCGGAAGAAGTCGGCGTGGAATTGATTGTTGAGCCGGTTAACCGGTACGAAGTCAATTTCATCAACTCCTGCGCTGAGGGACTGGAGTTGATTAAGGAAACTGGACGGCCATGTGTCAAGTTGATGCCGGATCTGTTTCACATGAACATCGAAGATGCTTCTTTCCGATCTGCATTTGAAAGCGCCCGCGATTACATCAGTTATGTCCATGTTGCGGACAGCAATCGCCTGGCGCCAGGGTGGGGACACTTACCGTTCGATGAAATCTTCGAGATTCTTCGGGATATCGGATACGATGGATATCTCACCGCGGAGATTCTGCCTAAGCCGGAGGCGGATATGGCAGCCACTCAGGCCGCCAGTTACCTTCTAGAAAAGTTCAATGGTGTTGGGCGTACCAGGTAAGTTCGCAAGGGATTGAGGAGGCGGTTCGGCAAAATGGTCAAGCGTACAATGCGGGATGTTGCTCGGCTTGCCGGCGTGTCGGTTGCTACGGTTTCGGCTGTGATCAATGCAAGTGCAACGGTCAGCGAGGCGCGATCCAAGAGAGTCCGCGACGCCATGGAGGCGTTGGATTATTACCCTGATCAAGTAGCGCGTAGTCTCAAAGTCGGAAAGACTAACGTCGTAGGCATGGTCGTGCCCGATATTACGAACAACTTCTTTGCGCAACTCATCCGCGGAGTGGAGGATGCCGCGCGACAACAGGGCTACTCAGTCATCCTTTGCGACTCAAACGAGGACCCTGAGGAGGAGCGGCGTCATCTGGATACCTTGTTTTCACGGCGTGTCGACGGAGTTCTGATTGCATGCTCAGATCCTTCGGCCGGTTACGAGCACCTCATGCGGCGCAGATTTCCGATTGTCTTTGTGGACCGCATTCCAAGAGGAATGGCGCATGGCGGCGTTTCAACCGATAATGTCGAAGCAGGTTCCCGCGCGACCAATCATCTAATCGACCTTGGCCACAAGAGGATTGCGTTCATCACCGGCCAGTTGGGCTTGTCGCCCCACTACGGCAGACTCGAAGGATTCCGAAAAGCGATGCAGGCCAGCGGGCTGCCGATTCGCGAAGAGTTTCTGCGAGAGGGGGACCTGAAGATCGAGACTGGACGGCGGTTAGGCATCGAACTTCTCGCCTTGAACCCGCGTCCCACGGCTATCATATCGAGCAATAATCGGATGCTTCTCGGGTTGACGGGGGCCTTCGCAGAATTGGGCATTCCCTGTCCTGGCAGTGTTAGCGTGGTCGGGTTCGACGATTCTGTTT
>JBAUCP010000287.1:0-8741 GCA_049677625.1 Occallatibacter sp.
ATGGTGGTGCACGCGGCCTTCGGCGGCTCAACGAATCTGTTGATTCATCTTCCGGCAATTGCTTACGCCGCGGGATTGCCGCGGCCCACGGCAGCCGACTGGGCTGAGGTCAATCGCCAGACGCCGCGGCTGGTGGATGCGCTGCCCAACGGGCCGCGCGGCTTTGCCACGGTGCAGGTGTTTCTGGCCGGCGGCGTACCGGAAGCGATGCTCTATCTTCGCGATGCGGGACTCATTGACACGAGCGTGAAGACGGTGAGCGGCGAAACGCTGGCCGATTGCCTCGACTGGTGGAAGCAGAGCGAGCGGCGCACTGCGCTGCGCAGCCGATTGCTGGAGCAGGACGGCATCGATCCCGACGACGTGATCATGTCACCCGATCGTGCGCGGGCGAGCGGACTGACGCCGACGATCTGTTTCCCCATGGGCAATCTTGCTCCCGAAGGCTCGGTGATCAAGTGCACGGCGATTGATCCATCGATTGTGGGCGAAGACAATGTGTACCGGCACCAGGGGCCGGCAAAGGTTTTTGTCACGGAGCCGGCGGCGATTCGCGCCATCAAGAGTGGGGAGATTGCGCATGGCGACGTGATCGTGCTCATCTGCGGCGGGCCGGCCGGTGCGGGCATGCAGGAGATTTACCAGATTACTTCCGCGCTCAAGCAGATCCCCCACTGCAAGCATGTGGCCGTGCTCACCGATGCGCGGTTCAGCGGCGTTTCCACCGGCGCGTGCATCGGGCACGTCTCGCCTGAGGCGCTTGCCGCCGGGCCCATCGGCAAGGTGCGCGATGGCGACACAATCGAAATCGTCATTGACCGCGCGGCGTTGACTGGACAAGTGAATCTGATTGGCGAAGGCGAAGAAGTTTTTGGTGCGGAAGAAGGCTCGCGCCGGCTGGCGCTGCGCAGCCCGCGCGAGGATTTGCGCCCCGATCCCGCGCTGCCTGACGATACGCGCCTCTGGGCCGCGCTGGTGCAGGCCAGCGGCGGCGTGTGGGGCGGCTGCGTCTACGATGTGGACAAGATCGTATCGCGACTGGAGAGGAACCAGTGAAGCTGTATCGCACCGGCAACGGACATTTTGTGGAACAGGAAGGCAACAGCTATCGCGTGCCCGAGCAGAGCTGGGATGCGCTGATGACGCACCAGGATCTGCGCGGCTATCTTGTCTCCATCGCGACGAGCGGCAACCGCGTTGGAGATTTTGGCGGCGCACCGCTTCTCGCGCCGATTGGCAGCCAGGAGGTGTGGGCCGCCGGCGTGACCTATTACCGCAGCCGCGACGCGCGCATGGCGGAAGCCAAGGATGCCGGCGGCGGCGATTTTTATGACCGCGTGTACTCGGCGGAGCGGCCGGAGCTGTTTTTCAAGGCGACGGCGAGCCGCGTGGCCGCTCCCGGCGAGCACGTGCGCATTCGCAGCGATGCCAGGTGGTCGGTGCCGGAGCCGGAGCTGACGCTGGTGATCAATCCGCGCGCGCAGATCATTGGTTACACGATCGGCAATGACATGAGCTCGCGCGACATCGAGGGCGAGAACCCGCTCTATCTGCCGCAGGCCAAGGTCTATGACCGCTCCAGCGCGCTGGGGCCGTGCATGCTGGTCAGCAGCGATCCGCTGCCGGCTTCAACCGCGATCCGCATCGAGATTGAGCGTGGCGGGAAGGTAGACTTCTCCGGCGCCACGACGCTGGCCGAGTTGAAGCGCGCGCCCACTGTGCTGGTCGAGTATCTCTTCCGCGAAAACAGCTTTCCGGCCGGCGCTTACCTCATGACCGGAACGGGCATTGTGCCGCCCGACTCGTTCACGCTGGCCGCGGGCGACCGCATTCGCATCACCATCGACCCCATCGGCACGCTTGAAAACGTAGTTGTCCAGGGCGGCATATAGAGCCGGCTCAAGCGGCGCTCAACGGAATCGGTGGAAAGGAATTTTTTGGCAACTGAGGCGATTGAGACACACTCGAGCATTCCAGGACGCCGCTGGCGCATTTCATGGCTGCTGGGTATCGGTGTGTTGGTCAATTACTTTGACCGCGTGAATCTCTCCGCCTCTCACGCGGCCTTGATCGCCTCATTCGGAATTTCTGACATCGCGTTCGGCTATCTCTCCGGCGCTTACAACATCACATACTGGCTTTGCCAGTTGCCCATCGGCGTGGTTCTCGACAAATTCGGCGTGCGCCGCGTGGGCCGCGTAGGCACGTTTCTGTGGAGCCTGGCCACGTTTGGCGGGGCCGTCGCACCCACGCTCGGAGCATTGTTCGGCGCGCGGTTTCTGCTGGGCGTGGGAGAAGCGCCCACCTTCCCCGCCAGCGCCAAGGCTGTGGGGCAATGGTTTCCGCCCCATGAGCGCAGCCTTGCCACTGCGCTGTTTGACTCCTGTGCAAAATTTTCCTCGGTCATCGGGATTCCGCTGGTCGGAGTCGTGCTGCTCAAGGCCGGATGGCGCTGGAGCTTCGCCATGACCGGCGGCATCAGCCTGCTCTACTTTGCCTACTTCTGGCGCGTCTATAGAGACCCCGATGAGGACGCCGGCCTGAGCGATGTGGAGCGGCGCTACATTGAAGCCGGCGCCGCGGAGAACGCGGAGCAAGCGCCCGAGGATGACCAGGAATCCTCGCTGCTGCAACTGCTGGGGCAGCGCAAGGTGCTTGGCCTGGCGCTGGGGTTTGGTTCCTACAACTACGTCTTTTACCTGCTGCTCACCTGGCTGCCGAGCTACTTTGCCTTCGCGCTCCACATCGACATGATGCACTCGTTCCTGTACACCAGCGTGCCCTGGCTGTTCGCCACGCTCTGTGAACTGGCAATCGGCGGCTGGCTGGTGGATTTCCTGGTGAAGCGCGGCGCCGATGCCAGCCGGGTGCGGCGCATGGTGCTGATTGGCGGCGCTACCTGCGGGCTCGGCATTCTGGGCGCGGCGCACGCACACGGCCCAATCCAGGCGCTCATCTGGATCAGCCTCTCGATCGGCGGATTGTCGGTGCATTCGGCGGTGGGGTGGTCGCTGCCTTCGCTTATTGCCGGGCGCAGAGACGTGGGCAAGGTGGGCGGCATCGTGAACTTTTCGAACCAGGTGTCGGGCATCTGCGCGCCCATCATCACCGGCTACCTGGTTCACGGGCTGCACTCCTACGCGTGGGTCTTTGGCGTCTCGGCAATCTATCTTGCCGTCGGCATCGGCGGCTACATTTTCCTTTTGGGCAGGATCGAGCGGCCGCGGCGGGAAAATGCAGGCATCTTCGCATGAGCGCTTTCTAAGCCCTTGTGCAAATCGCCGATCAAATTGATCGGATTCTTGCGCCTTTCACTCGAATCGAGCGTCAATACCACATTGGGACTACTCGCACCGGGGATAACGTTGCAGATGCCCTGCACGAATTTTGTGCTTTTGTAATATTGCTTGATGCAAAATGATTGGATGGAGGATTGAAAGCAGTGCCGCGTATCCACTTCCACCAGCAACTCGCCGAGCTCAAGGACAAGCTCCTGGCCATGGCTGCGCTTGCGCAGCAGGCGGTCGAGGCCGCGGTGGACGCCTATCTGCAGCGCGACAAGGGCCTGTGCAAGTACGTCAAGCAGAACGAGACCGCGATCAACACCGCGCAACGCGAGCTGGACGAGATGGCCTATGAGCTGCTGGCCAAAGAGCAGCCGATGGCCATCGACCTGCGCTTCATTCTGGCGGTAATCAAGATCAACGGCGACCTGGAGCGGATCGGCGATCAGTCCATAGCCATTGCGCGGCGGACCAAGGAGATTCTTGTTCTCGAACCGGTGGAGCTGCCGGTGGATTTCGCCGCCATGGGCGAGTTTGCCGGCCGCATGATCCGCACTGCACTGCAGGCGCTGCTGGATGGCGACGCCCGGCTGGCCGACTCCGTGCGCGAGATGGACGACGAGATCGACCGCATGAACCGCCGCGCGCATGGGGACCTGCTTAAGCTGATCGAAGAGAAGCCGCAGTATACGCAGCACGCCATGAACGGCATCCTGGTGGCGAAAAACCTGGAGCGGATTGCCGATCATGCGTCGAATATCGCCACCGACGTGATCTTCTGGGTTCGCGGCGCCGATGTGCGCCACCAGTTGAGCATGTCGATGGATTAATGGCGTCTTTCCCGGCTCTCGAAATCGGGACACTCGTCGATACGCCTTAGTCTGCCTTCTTCGGCCTCAGATTCGCGTCGTCCGGACTGCAGGTGGCGCCCTTCCAACGGTAGTCCGCAACGGTCGCCGAAGTGGTAGTCTTCCCATCCATCGTAATGTCGAACTGGGCCTTGGCGGTCATATGCTGCATTCCGTCAAATGTCATATCGACCTTGCCTTTCATTTGAAAGGCCTTGATCGTGCAATCCACCATGTAACTAGCGCCGCTTGACGTGATCCTGAGCTGTTGAACGGAGCAGTAAGAGTTCTGGATGAGTGCTTTTTGCCACAACTCGTCATTCAGACAGTAGGCTACCGTCAGGGGCTGGTTCTGGGTTCCGGTAAAGGACGTTGTGGCTTCCCACTGGCCGGAACGCAGAGGGAACTTGATCTGTGCCGAGCAGGCCTGGATCGCCCCGAGAGCAGTCGCGCCCAATGCAACGTACTTGAGAAAAGTCATTCCCACCCCTCTATTTCCGTTGTACACAGAGCCTGAGCCTGCTTTGCGGAACGCACGTTTGTCAACGGAAATCGACATCCGGCGGATGGAGACGAGCCGGCTCAGCCCGAATCTAAACGCCGATCACGGCGCACAGTTCCTTCACCGCGGCTGCGCTCTTCTTCAGCGCGGCATCCTCTTCCGGCGTGAGCTTGATCTCGATAATCTTTTCCAGGCCCGCCGCGCCCAGCTTGCAGGGAACGCCGATGTAGTAACCCTCGATACCGTACTCACCCTGGAGATAAGCCGCGCAGGGCAGAATCTTCTTCTTATCCTTGAGAATGGCCTCGACCATCTCGACTGTTGCCGCGGAGGGCGCGTAATAGGCGCTGCCGGTCTTCAGGTGCTTCACGATCTCGGCGCCGCCGTCGCGGGTGCGCTGGACAATCGCTTCGAGCCGGTCCGGTGCGATGAGCTCGGTGATAGGGATGCCGGCGACTGTCGAGTAGCGAGGAAGCGGGACCATGGTATCGCCGTGGCCGCCGAGGACGAAGGCGGTGACGTTCTCCACGCTCACGTTGAGCTCGGCCGCGATGAAGGTGCGGAAGCGCGCCGAGTCCAGCACGCCGGCCATGCCGAGGACCCGCTCGCGGTTGAAGCCCGCCTGGCGGTACGCGGCCTGGGCCATCGCATCCAGCGGGTTGGAGACGATGATGAGGATCGACTCCGGCGACTGTGCGACCACCTTCTGCACCACGTCCGACATGATCTTGAAGTTGGTATTCAGCAGATCGTCGCGGCTCATGCCCGGCTTGCGCGGAATGCCTGCGGTGATGATGACGATATCGGAGTTGGCTGTGGCCGCGTAGTCGTTCGCGCCGGTCACATTCACGTCGCGCTTCTCGATGGGCAGAGCCTCCAGCAGATCGAGCGCCTTGCCCTGCGGCACGCCCTCCACCACATCGATCAGGACTACATCAGCCAGTTCCTTTGAAGCGATCCAATGTGCCGCAGTCGCGCCCACATTGCCGGCGCCGACGATGCTTACTTTCTTACGCATTTTGTTTTCTCCGTTGGACTGTGAATCTGTCCCTCAGGGGCTAAAGCCCGGTTGCCTCTTTGAATATTTGCGGCACGGCTAAAGATCACCCCAACAAGCAAAAACCGCGTGTTGGGGACCCCGATAAAGCCGTGCCCTTTCAAAACTGACCGCTGACCTCGATCACTGTCCACTGATCACTGTCCACTGTTTTTACATGTTGCCGATAATCCGCGTAGCAAACTCGCTGGTGCCTACCTTGGTCGCGCCGGCGGTCTGTCGCTCAAAGTCGTAAGTGACGAACTTCTGCTGGATGGTCTTCTCCATCGCGGTCTCGATCATCTTGGCCGCTTCCTTCCAGCCGATGAAGTCAAGCAGCATAACGCCCGAAAGAATCACCGAACCCGGATTGATGATGTCCTTGTCGGCGTACTTGGGCGCAGTGCCGTGCGTAGCTTCAAACACCGCGAAGCCGTCGCCGATGTTGGCGCCGGGCGCGATGCCCAGCCCTCCCACCTGCGCCGCTGCGGCGTCCGAGATGTAGTCGCCGTTGAGGTTGGTGGTGGCCAGAATGCTGTAGTCCGAGGGGCGGATGATGATCTGCTGGAAGATCGAGTCGGCGATTCGGTCGTTGATCAGGATCTTCGACTTCCACGCGCCGTTGCCGTGCGACTTTCCAATCGAGTCGAGCACGCCCTTCACTTCGGCGTAGAGTTCGTCGCGAAACGCAGGCGACCCAAACTCCAGGCCCGGCTCGATGAGCGCCGCGTTCTCTTCCACCGTCAGGCTGGGATTTGCATCCGCGTTGCCGAGAATCCAGCTCTCGCGCTCGGTCACGGTCTGGTCGCGGAACTCCTCAACGGCGACCTCGTAGCCCCACTCGCGGAACGCGCCCTCGGTAAACTTCTGGATGTTGCCCTTGTGCACCAGCGTGACGGTCTTGCGGCCGGTCTCCAGCGCATGACGGATCGCATAGCGCACCAGCCGCTTGGTGCCGAAGATCGAGATCGGCTTGATGCCCACGCCCGAGTCCGATCGGATCTTCTTTTTGCCGCCCTTGAGCAGGTCGTCATTGATGAACGAGATGAGCCGGCCCACGTCCGCGCTGCCCTGCTTGAACTCGATGCCGGAGTACACGTCCTCGGTGTTTTCGAGGAAGATGACGATGTCCACCTTCTCCGGATGTTTCACCGGGCTGGGCACGCCCTGGTAGTAACGCACAGGCCGCACGCAGGCGTAGAGATCGAGCAACTGGCGCAGCGCCACATTCAGCGAGCGGATGCCGCCGCCGACCGGCGTAGTGAGCGGTCCTTTGATGGAGACGCGCAGATCGCGGGCGGCGGAGACGGAGTCGTCCGGCAGCCAGGTGCTGAACTGGCGGTAGGCTTTTTCGCCGGCGAAGATCTCAAACCAGCGGATGGCGCGCTTGCCGCCGTAGGCCTTTTCGACAGCCGCATCGAAGACCCGCTGCGAAGCCTTCCAGATGTCGCGGCCGGTGCCGTCGCCTTCAATGTAAGGAACGATGGGGTGGTCGGGCACTGCGAACTGCCCGTCCTTGTACTCGATCGGCTGGCCGTTCTTCGGCAACTCCAGCCCGTTATAGCTGTTTTGCATGGTCTTTGTGGTGTCCTCTCACTGCGCAGCAATCAAGTTAGAGGCTACCACCCGCAATTTGGGAGTGGCAATGGCGTCAGGCAGAACGCAACCAGAGTCTGAGACACCGCGGAAATTGTCTTCAGCAGCTCCCTTCAGCAGCTCACTGATTCGTTCCGTTCTTGATATCGTCGGTATCAAACTGCGGAATGCCGAAATGCCCGCGCAGACGGAAGATGTCCACCGGGTTCATGTTGCCGGCGATCGTCACCAGCGTGAGACTCTTCGGCGTTTGCGTCAGCACCACGGCGCCGCGCACGTTTGCCCCGTCCAGCACCACCCACACATCCGTTGTGCCGTTGTGCACCGGTCCGCCGGAGTTGGTGGTGCTCACCAGATGCTTCCAGCCGCGCAGATGGTAGGCCTCGCGGATGGACTCGACCGCTGCCGGATCGATCATGCTGGGGTCGCCGAAGCGCAGCGTGTGCACGCTGATGCCGTCAAGCTTGGCGATTGCCTGTCTGGCGTCGGCGTCCGAGTCCGGCAGCAGGGTAGCGGCCGCGGCCAGCAGGTTGCGGTCCAGCGTGAAGCTCGATTTGACGGCAGCCTGCGCACTCAGCGCGGCCAGTGCAGGAGGCGTCCACTCGAGCGGCACCGGGCTCAGGTCGGCATTCGCGGCCGGAATTGCCGGTGGCGGGCCGTCAGCGCCCTGCGGCGCCGCGGCCGGTTGAGCCAGCGCGCAGGCACAGCCCATGCCGGCGCTCAGAACGGAGATTCCAGCGAAACGCAGCCAAGTCATGTCTTATTAAACGTGGAAATCGGCGGAAAGTTGCACCTGCCGGCCAACTTCGCGCCGCCGCCCGGCGCCGGGTGCGGATTGGCCCGGAACCGGCTTGCGGCAGCGTGCGTAATGTTTTGGCATGAATCGCAGATGAAAATGCGCCAAAGCCTGTTCCAGCCCGCCCGGATACGATAGACTCATGCGGGAACGCTGTCTGAAACAACCACAATTTTCAACCCACGGAGGCTACATAGAAATTGGGAAAAAGCATGGTCCCGAAGAAGATGTTCTTCACCAAGGGCGTTGGCAAACACAAGGAGCGGTTGACCTCCTTTGAGCTGGCCCTGCGGGATGCCGGTATCGCCTCGCAGAACCTGGTGCGCGTGTCGTCGATCTTTCCGCCCCAGTGCAAGGTGATTACACGCAAAGAAGGTCTGACCTACCTGAATCACGGTGAGGTGGTGTTTGCGGTCATCGCCGAAAACTCCACGCGCGAGCCGCACCGGCTGGTGGTTTCGAGCATCGGCGTGGCCATACCCGCCGACCGCAACACCTATGGCTACCTGAGCGAGCACCACAGCTTTGGCGAGACCGAAGAGCAGGCCGGCGAGTACGCCGAGGAGCTGGCCGCCGAGATGCTGGCCACCACGCTGGACGTGGAGTTCGACCCCGACACGAGCTGGGATGAGAAGAAGGAGATCTACCGCATCTCCAACAAGATTGTGCGCACCAGCAA
>JBAUCP010000288.1:0-6955 GCA_049677625.1 Occallatibacter sp.
ATTTCAATGACGGCCGCGATGACCAGCGGAAACTCGGCCCACTCGAGCGGCTGGCTGGAGCCGGCGAGCACCAGGCTCCAGCCGCCCAACACCGCAACTGCGTTGAACGCCCAGAAGATGATCCAGCCCAGGCGCACGCTGGTGACGCTGCGGCGAGTGAGAATCGGCGCCGCGTAGTAAAGAAATGCGATGAATGCGTTGCCCAGCCAGGCGTAGAGAATCCCCTGCGTGTGGTCGTAACGCAGACGGCCCCAGGTATCCCAGCCGTGGCCACCCAGAAATGCGGGTTCATAGAACTTGATTGAGACGAGAAGCCCGAAGAACGCCGAAATGACCAGGCCCGCAAACGCAGCGCGGGTGTGCGCGCGGATGAGTTTGTGAATTGCCGGTGTGTGGAGTTCGGCGTCAGTCATGGTTGCGTGACTCCCGGCGCGCCATAGTGCGGTGCAGGGAGGGAATCGCGCGCCGCGGATCAATGCGAAAGACAACCAGGCACGACAGGACCAGCGCCAGCAGGATCAGCGCTGCCACAAAGATTCGCTGATTGACCGTGGATGGCAGCCCGGAAGATTGCCACGGCGACAATTGGACCTCCTCTCGATATCGAGAAACAGGGTCGAGAAACAGTTCTCCGCGAGCGCGCGGCTCTCAGGCGTTTAGAAACTTGACCAGGTTGGTGTAGCTGATCTGCAGGCTTTCGAGCGGCGGCCGCTCCGTCTGGTCCTGCTCAACATACATATAAGGTAGATGATACTTGCCGGCGAGGCGCAGGATCGTCACCCAGTCGAGCGTGCCGTTGCCCACTTCAGTAAAGTGCGCGGCATCGGGCCCGGTCTCCACGGATGTGGGAACATTCGGCTTGCGGTCCTTGAGATGCAGCGACTGCATGCGCTTGCCATACTGGCGCAGCATGGCTACCGGATCGCGTCCGGCCTGCGCCACCCAGTAGCAGTCCATCTGCCATTGCACGAGCGCAGGATCGGTGTTCTTCATCAGAACGTCGAAGCCGGTCACGCCGCCGAAGTCCTGAAACTCCGCGTTGTGATTGTGGAAGCCGAATTTCAGGCCCATGCTCTTTGCCTGCGCGGCCCACGCGTTGTACTGGTCGGCGCCGCGCTTGTATCCATCGGCGGAGTTGGCGATGGTCTTGGGAATCGTCGAGCAGACGACGTACTCCACACCCAGCTCCTTAGCGTAATCGAACTTCGATGCGAAGTCGTCGTAGCCGAAGTGTGCGCTGGGCACGGTGAGGTCCGCGTCGAGAATGGCCTGGCGCAGATCCTTCGCGCTCATCTTGTATTGCGCCGCATAGGTCTCCACGGTGCGGTAGCCAATCTTGCGGATGGCGCGCAGCGTGCCGGGAAGATCGTTCTGCACCAGGCTGCGGACGGTGTAGAGTTGTACGCCCAGCGGCCGGTCGGTGGCCTTTGCAAATGCCGCAGGTTCAAGCGCCGTTACGGCCAACGCGGCCGCCGCGTCCACAAGCAAATCTCTTCTGGTGAGCATCGTGAATTCTCCTCTTTCTCCGCCGCGTTGATTCTAAAGTCCGGGTTACGCATTCGCTTGCTGAAATGAGCATACGCGGCGTAACTGGCTGCGGGCGCAGGGCATGAGCGGCGGTATTTGCAGAACCGCAGAAAATTGCCAACCGCAAAACCATCGAAAATCTATTACAATTGATCGCCACTGTCAAGGCGGACAAAGAAACATAGTAGTGTCCTGATTCGGCGTCGTTTTGAAAGGGCACGGCTTTAGCCGTGCCGATAAAGCATTTAGAAGGAACTGGGCCCTCGCCCCGGTGGGAATGTCGGCACTCAGATCAGGACACCTCTCGGACAGAGAGCTGCTTGACAATCGATGCTAATCGATTTTAGAGTGATTCCTTTAGCGGACACTGGAAGAGTGGTTGCCGTACGCATCCGAGCTGGTGTGATTGTTTTTTGCCTGGAGAAACAGCGATCCGGATTGAGGCGCGAATGACAGAGCGCAATCTGCTTGTGGTGCAGGGCGGCGGACCGACGCAGGTCTTGAACGCCACTCTTGCATCGATAGTGGAAGAGGCGCACACGCAGGGCAAATTCCATCGGATATACGGCGCCAGGAAGGGTATTCAAGGGCTTCTGAACGGCGGAGTGGCGGATCTGAACCGGCTGTCGCCGGCCGATATCGAGCTGCTGCGCGCGAGTCCCGGCGCGGCGCTTGGCTCCTCGCGCGCCAAGCCCTCGGCGGACGATCTGGCGCAGTTGCTCGAATTTCTGAAGCGCAACAATGTCCGCGATCTGCTGTTTCTGGGCGGAAACGGCACCATGCGCGGAGCTGAGACCGTGAGCCGGTTCTGCGCGGAGCGGGATTTCAGAGTGCGCGTGCTCGGGGGCCCCAAGACCGTGGACAACGATATCGCAATGACCGACCGCTGTCCCGGCTATGCCAGCGCGGCGCGCTACATTGCGCAGTCCACGCGCGACCTGGGCGTGGATGTGCGGTCGCTGCCGCAGCCGGTCTCGATTCTGGAGACGATGGGCCGCAGCGTGGGCTGGCTGGCCGCCGCGGCTGCCGCGGGAAAGCTGGATGAGCAGGATGCGCCGCATCTGGTTTATCTGCCCGAGCGCGCCTTCGAGATGGACAAGTTTCTCGCCGCTCTCGATCGCGTGGTCACCGCGCAGGGATGGGCGATTGTGGTGGTGGCCGAGGGGATTCGCGATACGCAGGGCCGTTACGTTTACCAAGTGGAAGACCCAACGCAGAGCGATCCCTTGAAGCGGCCGATTACCGGAGGCGTAGCGCAGTTTGTGGCCGAGGCCGTAGCGCGCAACCTGAAGATCCGCTGCCGCAGCGAGAAGCCGGGGCTGCTCGGCCGCGCTTCCATGCTTCACGCTTCCACGCAGGACAGAAAAGATGCGGAGCTGGTAGGGCGCGCCGCCGTGCGCGGCCTGCTTGCCGGCGAGACGGAGAAGATGGTGTCTCTGCTGCCGCTCGATGCGCGAAGCGAAACCGGCTACGAATTTGTTCCGCTCGAAAAGGTGGCGGAGAAGGAAAGACCAATCCCCGCCGAGTGGATCGGCGAGAACGCAATTCCCGTGAAGGAAGGTTTCTTCAAGTATCTGCGGCCGCTGATGGGCGAGCTTGTGCCCTACTGCACCGCGCTTCATCAATAATTGAATGGATCGATGAAATGCATTGCTCGTGGAAGGGACGGAGATGCAAGTCATGAGTCGTAACGGTTCCAGCGCAGTAGGCGTGCTGATTCTGGGGCGCAAGCGCCCTGGCTTCGATCAGGAGTGGAACCAGATCATCTGCCGCCGCAGTCTGGATGCGCTCAAGAGCCTTGGCTATACCACGGTGGGAGCCGAGGCGCCGGTCATCGACGATGCGACGATCCAGGCTGCGCTCGCCAGGATTCAACAGGCCGGCTGCGAAACGCTGGTGATGCTGCAGCCCTCCATGGGGCACGGGCAACTGGCGCTCACGGTCGCGCAGCAGTGGGCGCATCCAGTGGTTCTGTGGGCTACTCCAGAGCGGCCCGGCGACGGCAAGGTGAGCTCATGCTCGCTGGTGGGGCAGCATCTGTGGGGTTCCACGTTGCGCCAGGCGGGCCACGCCTTCGAACTGGTCTACGGCGACCCGGACGACGATGCGCTGCGCGCGGACCTGGTGCGCGCCATCGCGATTGCGCGCACGGCTGCGGTGCTGAGCCACGCCAAGGTGGGCATGATCGGGACGCATGCTCCCGGGTTCATCGATCTGGCCGCGGAGCCATTCCTGCTCAGGAAAGCAATGGGCATTCAACTGCACCCGCTCAGCCTGCCGCAGTACATCGAGCGTGTGCATGCAGTCTCTGAAGATGCGGTTCAGCGGGATGTGCAACGCGTTCTTGACCTCAAGCTGCCCATGGATGGAGTTACGGCAGATGCGCTGCCGATGAACTCGCGCTGCTATCTGGCGATGCTCGAGATCATCGAAGAGGAGAAGCTGGACGCGCTGGCGCTGCAGTGCTGGCCCGAGCTGCCTAATATGCTGGGCCAGTGGCCTTATCTCGCGGTGTCGCGGCTGGGCACGGAGGGGCGCGCGGTTTCCATTGAAGGCGATGTGGATGGATGCATCGGTAGCCTGATGGGAACGCTGCTGGGGGTAGGGCCGGGCTTCCTGACAGACTGGCTGGAGCACGATCGCAACACCATCTTCTTCTGGCATCCCGGCATGGCGCCGATGAATATGTGCAATCCCGCCGGCAGCCAGGGCGGGCCAACGCTGCGGCAGCATTTCAATGTAGTGAAACCGCTGGTTGTGGATGGCCAGGTGCGCGTAAATGAGCCGGCGACAGTGACGCGGCTGTGGCGATGTGACGGCCGCTATCACATGACCGCGTTTGAAGGCCGCACGATTCCCTCGCGGCGTCAATTGACGGGCAATACGGTGCTCTTCGAGCTCACGGATTCAGATGTCGCGCGAGTCGGCAGCGTGCCGGAACGCTTTGACCGGCTGGTGCACGCGGGAATGCCGCATCATGTGCTGCTCACATTCGGCCATCACGCGGAAGCAGTACGTCGCCTTGCGCGTGCGCTCGGCCTGGAGTGGTGCGTATGAGTGAGCAACTCGACAAATTGCATAAGGCGTATCTCGACGGGAAGTGGATCGCGACGAGCGACGAGATCCACGTCACCAATCCTGCCACCGGGGAAAAGTTTGCGCGGGTTTCAACGTTGAATCGCGAGCATATCCAGTCTGCCCTCGCGGCGGCGCAGGCAGCATTTCCCGCGTGGCGCGCGACCACCGCGAAGGAGCGCGGCGCGTTGCTCCATCGCGTGGCCGACGAGTTGATACGCCGCGCCGATGAGATTGCGCGCATCATCACCCTTGAAAACGGCAAGCCGCTGGCGCAGAGCCGCGGCGAAGTGGCCATGACTGAAGACCACCTGCGTTGGTTTGCAGAGGAGGGCCGCCGCTCCTATGGCCGCGTAATTCCACATCAGGTGCAGGGCAAGCGCAATCTGACGGTGAAGACTCCCATCGGCGTGGTGGGCGCCATTTCGCCGTGGAATTTTCCGCTGGTGCTGGCGGTTCGTAAAGTCGCGCCGGCGCTGGCCGCTGGCTGCCCGGTGGTGCTCAAGCCATCTTCGCAAACCCCGCTCTGCGCAGTCGCGTTTGCTGAGTGCGTTGAGGCTGCGGGCATTCCCCCAGGTGTTTTTCAGCTTGTCATCGGCAACGCGCGCATGATCTCCGAGGAGTTTCTCAGCAATCCCATCTGCCGCAAGATCAGCTTTACCGGATCGACGGAAGTGGGCAGGGAACTGATACGCGGCGCGGCGCAGGCCATCAAGCCGCTCTCGCTTGAGCTGGGCGGGTTGGCGCCGCTGCTCGTCTTTGAAGATTGCGATCTGGATCAAGCAGTGCGCGAGACGCTGATTGCCAAGTTCCGCAACACGGGGCAGTCATGCATCGCGGCCAATCGCATCTACGTGCAGCGCTCCATTCACGACGCGTTTCTTGATCGATTTGTCGCCGGCGTCCGGAAGCTGAAGACCGGGCCTGGGCTCGAACCTGGAGTAGATGTAGGACCGGTCATCAACCGGCAGGCGCTGGACAGCGCGCTGGACCAGATTGAGGACGCGGTCGCGCGCGGCGGCAAACTCGTCTGCGGCGGCAAGCAGCAGGCGGGAACGAGCGGCTATTTCCTTGAGCCCACGGTGATCGATGGCGTAGAAGAGCCGGCGCTGTGTATGAAGGAAGAGACCTTCGCTCCGGTTTCGCCGATTGCGGCCTTTGAAACCGAAGACGAAGCCATTGAATTGGCCAACGGCAGCGAATATGGGCTGAGCGCATATGCCATGACGCGCGACATTGCGCGCATGCTGCGGCTGGCGGAGCGCATCGAGGCGGGGACGCTGGGCATCAACGACGGCGCGCCCACCACCAGCCAGAGCCCGTTTGGCGGCGTGAAGCAAAGCGGCTGGGGCCGCGAGCTGGGCAGCGAGGGCCTGGATGCATTTCTGGAAACGAAACATGTTTCCATCGGCGGTATTTGAAAAAAAAAGAGGGAGTCGACGAGATGATTCATTTTCTTGTGCATGATTCAGTGGACACGGTGGGCGTGGCGGTGGTGGATGTAGCCGCGGGCACGCAATGCATCGGCCGCGATCTATCCACCAACAAATCGCTTGAAGCCAAAACGATCGAGAATATTCCGCTCGGCCACAAGCTGGCGCTCAAGGATTTCGCCGTTGGCGACACGGTGATCAAGTATGGCTGCGAGATCGGCAGAACGGTTCAGCCGATCAAGGCCGGGCAGCACGTGCACGTGCATAACCTGAAGACGAAGAGGTGGGCGTAATGAAGGACCAGACGATCTTGGCTTATCGCCGTGAGAACGGGCGAGTGGGCGTGCGCAATCACGTAGTGATCCTGCCCGTGGACGATATTTCGAATGCGGCGTGCGAGGCTGTGGCGAACAACATCAAGGGCACGCTTGCGCTGCCTCACGCATACGGGCGGCTGCAGTTCGGCGAGGACCTCGATCTGTTTTTCCGCACCATGATCGGCACCGGCAGCAACCCGAATGTGGCCGCGGTGGTGGTGATCGGCATTGAGCCGGGCTGGACGCAGCGCATTGTGGATGGCATTGCCAAGACCGGCAAGCCCGTGGCTGGATTCTCGATTGAAGGCCAGGGCGACATTGCAACGATCGCTCAAGCATCCGTGAAGGCCAAGGAGTATGTGCAGTGGGCATCGGAGCTGCAGCGGACCGAATGCAAATTCAGCGAGCTCTACATCAGCGTGAAGTGCGGCGAGTCTGACACAACGACTGGGCTATCGAGCTGCCCGACGGTTGGCAACGTAATTGACAAGCACTGCGCCATCGGAGGCACTGCATCCTTCGGCGAAACCTCAGAGCTGACCGGGGCCGAACACATCGTGGCCGCGAAGGCCGCGAACGAAGCGGTGCGCCAGCAGTTCATGG
>JBAUCP010000289.1:0-6998 GCA_049677625.1 Occallatibacter sp.
ACCTTAGCCGATGCGCAAAGAACGCGCATCGCCGAAGGTGGGGCACCCGGCTCCTTTCATCAATTCAGCATCCCGAAAAGCTGGTCCTTCGGCTCCCTGCGCTACGTTCTGGTCGCTCAGGATGACAAGGCTCTGGTGGAACGAACCTCAAAGAAGAGAAATTAGCTGGATTTTTCAGTGAGAAATGGCTCGGCCTTGAGTGAGCCGTCGCGCTGTTTCACGAGCATCTGTACCTTGCCTTCGGCTGCGTCGAGCTCCTGTTTGCAGGCGGCCGACAGGCTTACGCCCTCTTCAAAGAGCTTGAGCGACTCTTCGAGCGCCAGGTTGCCCTGTTCCAGACGGTCGACGATGGTTTCGAGCTTCTTGAGCGATTCTTCAAACGACGGCATTGCGATTACTCCGTGGGCCTGGCTGCCGGCGGCAGCACGCTCGATAGGACTTCAGCCGCGGCGGCGTAGCGGCCGAACGGGGCGCTGACTTGGACGCCCTGCACATAAGGACGCACGGCTTCGAGCATCTCCTGTGCGATGCGGATGCCTTCGCGGTGCGCGGCGTCGGGGGTGTCGGCCTGGGCCATGCGCAGCATGATCTCTTCCGGCATGGAGACGCGCAGATCGTTCTTCATGAATTCGGCGTTGCGCAGGCTGGTGAGCGGCCAGATGCCGGCAATGACGGGAATGCGGTGGTCCTTGATCCTGCCGAGGAAGTTCTCAAGCAGGCGCAGGTCGAAGACCGGCTGGGTAATGCAGTATTCGGCGCCGGCATCCACTTTGTAGGCGAAGCGGCGCAATTCGTTTTCCATGTCGGGTGCGCCGGGGTTGGCGGCCATGCCGATGGTGAAGTTGGTGCTGGCGCCGATGGAGTTCGATCCGATGTCGAGTCCGTGATTGAGCCGGTGCACGATGTTGACCAACCCGATGGAGTCGACGTCAAACACCGCAGTAGCGTCAGGATAATTTCCCAGCTTGGGCGGGTCGCCGGTCAGGCACAGGATGTTGCGCAGCCCGATGGACGAGGCTCCCAGCAGATCCGACTGGATAGACAGAATGTTGCGGTCGCGGCAGGTGTAATGGAGAACGGTTTCGATTCCGGTGTGCTGCTGAATCTGGATGGAGAGGCTCTGCGCGCTCATGCGCGCCGAGGCGCGCGGCGAGTCCGGCACATTGATGCCGTGCACGCCGAGACGGGCCAGCAGCGCGGCGCCTTCAATCTCGCTGGAGCAGTCGATGCCTTTGGGCGGAACGATTTCGACCAGAGTGACAAAGGTTCCGGCAGCGATGAGCGCGCCGATGCGCGAGCGCTCGCCCAGCGGGACCGGGGGCGTTTCGGAGTTGAGCGCGGGCGCGGCTTCATGGCCGGCAACGCGGGCCTGCGCATCGAGCGCGCGGATGGCCGAGCGCATGGCGCGGATGTGATTGGGCGTGGTGCCGCAGCAACCGCCTACGATCTGCACCCCGGCGGCGACGGCCTTGCGCGCAAAGCTGGCCATGTACTCCGGCGAGCAGAGATAGATGTTGCGGCCCTCCACGGCGCGGGGCAAGCCGGCGTTGGGCATGGCTGCGAGCGGCAGCGTGGTGGCGGCGCGCATGGCTTCAACGGCGGTGAGCACGGTGGTGGGGCCGGTGGAGCAGTTGACGCCGATGGCGCTTGCGCCCCACTCGGTGAGCAGCGCCGCGGCCTGCGCGGCCGAGGAGCCGTCCAGGCAGTTACTTTCATCGTCCACGGTGACCATGACCAGTACCGGCAGATGCGGCGCGATGGCGTGCGCGGCCTGAAGGGCCTGCTGGGCCTCATTGAGCGCGGGCATGGTTTCCACTATGAGCAGGTCGACGCCATTTTCAGCCAGCACGCCAATCTGCTCGGCGAAGGCGGCGCGGGCTTCATCCAGGCCGGTTTTGCCCAGTGGCTCCAGACGCACGCCCAGCGGACCAACCGCGCCGGCTACCCAGGCTTCACCCGCCTGCTTTTCTTTGAGGTGTTCCACGGCCTGGCGAGCCAGCTTGACGCCGGCTGCGTTGATCTCCTTTACCTTGGCGCCCAGGCCGTGGCGCGTGAGCCGGAAGCGGTTGCCGCCGAAGGTATTGGTTTCCAGAATCTCCGCGCCGGCCTGCAGGTACTCCTCGTGCACGCCCAGGATCATGCCGGGGTCCGACAGGTTCAACTCGTCGTAGCAACGGTTGATGAAGACGCCGCGCGCGTAGAGCACGGTGCCCATGGCGCCGTCAGCGAGCACGGGACGGTCGGCAAAGATCTCGGCAAACTGGGTCATGCTGTTCAAATGCTACCGCATCGCCGGCAAAACCGTATCCGAAGTGCAACTGGCACCGTGTTTCGACGCGCCCGTGCAGCGCGCCGTGGGATGGGGCCGCTTTGTTATACTTCGGTAGTCATAACTTGGGCGGAATCTGGTACTGGCCTTCGGGTTTTATCCCCCGCGGGCAGCGCCGAATCGCCATCAATTTGCACGCGCCCGGGCTCGCTCCGCGCATTCGATCGAGGTAAAGGATTTTGAAGAAGAGAAGTCTTTGGATGAGCGCCGCCGCCGCTCTGGCGGCTGCGGTTGCGCTGGCAGGTTGTGGCACTACCTCTTATTTTGACGGCCGGAAGCTCCCGCCCAGCGGACTTGTCAACCGCGTCCTGATCGCGATCCAGAACCCCGGCATCCTGAGCAAGGGCGCGCTGCAGATCGTCGACGCCTACTACGACATCCGCAGCGGCTACACCGGACAGCCGGCTGGGTTTTCTCTCTCCGGCTTTGGCGGCGCGCTGCCCATCACCATCCAGAACATGCCCGAGGAGCAGCTCGGGGCCGTGTATGGCTCGGGGGACGGCAGTCTGACGCTGGCCAACTACCAGACGGAGAAGACCAGCGGCACGGTGAGCGGGCTGAACGGCCTTTCGTCGAGCATCTTCATTACGCGCAACGAGCAGTTCGTGTTTGCCGCCAGCCAGGCGGTTCATGTTCTGACTGTTGTGAACCAGGGCGCCGGCAGTTCAACTGCGCTGAGCCTTCCCGGCGTTTACCGTGTGAGCGTGAACCCCGGCGGATCGGTGGCGCTGGCCTTTGCCCAGAACTCGAACTACGCCTATTACCCGCTGCAGCTCTCCACCGCGCAGTCGCTTACCTTCTCTGCCGGCCCGTCTACGTGGCCTAAGGCAGCCGTGGATTGTGAGCCCCAGAACGCGCCTTCGTGGTGCCTGTTGCAGATGCAGAGCCCCGATCACGTTGATTCCGCCGGCTTCTATTACGGTGCGGCGCTGAACTTTGACCGCCCGGTGAAGGCCGTGTTTTCCGCCGACGGCGGCACGGCATACGTGTTAAGTTGCGGACCCGAGTGCGGCGGCACGGCCTCTTCGGTCTCAGTGGTGCCGGTGGCGCCGCTCATCTTTCAGCTCGGCAAGGGCTCGGGGCTGCTGCCCTGCAACTCCGCTCCGTGCGCCAACTCGGATACCAAGCCGATGGTCAAGATTGCGGTGCCCGGCGGAGCCAGCAATGCGCTGGTCGATACGGCGATCGCGAATCAGATGTACGTGGTGGGCCAGTCGCCGCAGGTCGTGAATGGGCAGACACTCTTTGGCGGCAATCTGACGGTGCTGAATCTCGCGAATAACACTGCCTCCAGCCCGGTGGCCATCAGCGACGGGCAGCCGGGAGCGCTCAGCCGGATCATCGAGGCCGACGACAACACACTGTGGATCGCCATGACTCAGTGCACCACCGGCGTCCGCTATGCGACCAATCCGGCCAGCGGATACGGCTGCCTGACGATGTACAACACCTCCACCGGTAAGGTGGAGCTGCTGGAGCCGTACATCGGCGACGCCACCGGCATTGCCGCGGTGACGGGCCTGCACAAGATCTACGCGGCCGAGGGCGGGCAGGTCTACATCTACTCCACCAAAGACGGCTCTTCGATCGACAACCAGTACGTCACGGTGACCGGCACGGCCTATGACGTGGCCTATATGGACGCGGTGACCGACACGGACAACACCGTTTACTGATTCCCATGTGCGCCCAGGCTGCTGCATTCCGCGCCGATGTGCTGGCCATTGCGGCGCATCGCGATGACGTGGAGCAGACCTGCGGCGGAGCGCTGCTGCGCATGGCTGCGCGTGGGCTGCGTACGGCAATTCTGGATCTGACCCGAGGCGAGTCCGGGACGCGCGGCACGGCGGCAGAACGCGCGCGCGAAGCCGAAGAGGCTGCACGCATTCTCGGCGTGGGCTGGCGGCACGCTCTCGAGATGCCGGACGGAGCAATCGAAAATACGCTTGCAAACCGGCTGGAGATTGCACGCGTGCTCCGGCAGCTTCGTCCGCGGGTGGTGATTCTGCCTTACTGGCAGGCGCGGCATCCGGACCACGCCATGGTGGCTACGCTGGGCTACGACGCATGCTTTATGGCCGGGCTCAAGAAAATCGACACTGGAGCGGAACCGCATCGGCCCTTCAAGATTGTCTACGCCAGCCTCTACGCCGATGTGCGGCCCAGCTTCATCGTCGACATCACGCCCTTCATCGAGCAGCGTCACCAGGCGCTGATGGCTTACCGCTCGCAGTATGCGAATCAGCCGGCGGGCAGCGCGCTGTTTGTGCCGGAAGAGGAGATTCGCGAACGGACGTTTGCGGAGGCGCGGCACTACGGGCTTTTGGCCGGCGTGCGCTACGGGGAGCCGTTTGTGCAGAAGGAAGTGGGGTTGGTGGACGATTTGACGCTGCTGCCGGTGCAATCCATCTGAGGGTTGGGTTATGCCAGATAAGTTTTTCTTATCTAAATCAAAAATAGAATAACTTTGCCTTATGTCCGCATTGCCTCCACACTGGAAGTGGAGGTTTTCTTTCAATGACGCAGACCTGGGATCCCGAAGCCTATTCGCGGAACGGCGCATTTGTGCATCAACTGGCTGGAGGCGTGTTTGAATGGCTGGCCACGCAACCGGGCGAGCGCATTCTCGACCTCGGCTGCGGCGATGGCCAGCTCACCGGGCGCATTGCCGCCGCAGGCGCCAGCGTGGATGGTGTCGATGCATCGGCGGAGATGGTGGCCTCAGCGCGTGCGCGCGGAGTGAAGGCAGAACTGGCGAAGGCCGAGGCCTTGCCTCATGCAGACCATGCATTTGACGCGGTGTTTTCGAATGCGGCTCTGCACTGGGTGCGCGATCAGGATGCGATGATGGCCGAGGTGCATCGGGTGCTCAAGCCGGGCGGGCGGTTCGTTGCGGAGATGGGCGGCCATGGCAATATCGCCGCCATTCGCGTAGCGCTGATCGCCGCGCTGGCGCGTCACGGCCTGGCCGGCTGCGAAGACGGCGTGAACTACTATCCCACGGCGGAGGGTTACACGCGGCGGCTCCAGCGCCATGGCTTCCGCGTGGAGCGGATCGCGCTGATTCCGCGGCCGACGCCGCTGGGCGAGGGCGGCATGGCCGGCTGGCTCAGGACCTTTCGCAAAGGCGTGCTCGATTCCTTGCCGGAACCTATGCGGCAGACGGTTGTGGACGAGACGGTCGACCTGCTGGCGCAGGCTCTGCGCGACGAGGAAGGGAACTGGGTTGCGGATTATGTGCGGCTGCGGTTTGTGGCGATTGCGTAATCAAGACCAACACAAGATGAGCAGTAGGGCCGGACGAGGATGACGAAGAAGGCGAAGCAGCGATGCGGAATCCGAGAGGCCATCTCATAAACACTATTCAGATCCTCTAAAAGCATCCCTCAGGGGCTAAAGCCCCCGGTTTTATTGGGCATTTTGCGGCACGGCTAAAGCCGTGCCCTTTCAAAGCAGGTTCATAAGATAGCTTCTAGTAATCGCGAGCTTGCTGACGTGCTTTGGTGTGTCGCCTCAGCCCTTGCCGCTTGGTTCTTTCTCGACCAGCGGCACCCAGAACCGGAATTGCGCCCCGTTCCCCGGCGCGTTGCCGGCCTCGATGCCGCCGCCATGCACGGTGAGAATTGCGCGCGTAATCGCCAATCCCATCCCCGACCCTTTGCGGATGCGCGCGCTGCGCTTGCCGCGGTAAAACTTGTCGAAGATCATCGGCAGGTCGTGCGCGTCGATGCCCGGCCCGTTGTCGTCCACGGCAAACTCCAGCCGGTCGCTGGTCCGCCGGCTGCTCAGCGTTACGCGAGTACCCGGCGGCGTATGCGCGGCCACATTCTCGAGCAGGTGGCGCAAGACGCGGCTCAGCAGGTGCGGATCGAACCAGGCCGGCTTGTCGGAATCGGAGCCTTCGGGTTCCTCCACGCTGAGGGTCACCTTGTGCGAGGCAAGGATCTTGCGCGACTCCTCTACGGCCTGGTCGAGCAACGCGCGCGGATAATGCGGCGAAAGATGCAACTGCACCACGTTGGCGGTGATCTCGGCCATCTCGACAGCCTCGCCAATCAACAGGTCGAGCCGCGCCGCTTCCTCATCGATGATCGAGACCAGGTCGCGCCGTCCCGCGTCGTCGATCTCGCCCGCCTCCAGCAGTGTGGTGGACGCGGCGCGGATCGAGGTGAGCGGTGTGCGCAGCTCGTGGGTGAGCGAGTCGATAAGCGCGGTGCGCAGCCGCTCGGCCTCGCGCGCAGCCTCGATCCGCGCGGAGGTTTCAATGGCAATCGACCGCGCCACCGCAATCGACACCTGCGCGCTGACGGCCGCTGCAACCTCGCGCGAAAGCGTCTCCGGCCGCCAGGCCAGCGCACCCACCGGACTCAGGCCCAGCATCAGGGCCGCAGCATGGTAGCCGGCGAACGAAGTCATGGCCGGATTGTGCTCGAGCGCCAGGGCGTGCATGACGGTCTTCAGGCTGCCGGGCGTTTCGTCCGCCGAGGCGTAGAACCTGTCGTGGTCGCAGACGTAAAGCGCCACGCCCTCTAGTGCGAAGATGCGCCCGATGAGCCTCGGCAACTCGCGGATGAGCCGGTCGGCGTCTTCAAAGAGCATCATCTCCTGGCTCAGTGCATACAGCCGCTCCACATCGGCCTGCCGTTGCCGGGCTTCGAGAGTCTGGAGC
>JBAUCP010000290.1:0-13197 GCA_049677625.1 Occallatibacter sp.
CCGGAGCCCTTTATCGCTCGACGGATAAGGCGGAACACTGGCAGCGCATCGATCTGCCGGCAGGCGTCACCGGTCCAACGGGCCTGGAGATCGACCCACGTGATCCACAACGGCTTTACCTCACGGCATGGGGACAGATGGGCGATATCGCCGACCAAGACGGCGGCGTCTTTGCCTCTGACGACGGCGGCAAGACCTGGCAAACGCTTTTCACGCAAGCGCAGCACGTCTATGACCTCACGATCGATCCCCGTGATCTCGACACGCTCTACATCTGCGGCTCCGACACTGCCGCCTACCGCTCCACGGACCGCGGCGTCCATTGGTCGCGCATCAGGGGTTACGACTTCAAGCAGGGCAATCGTGTCATTCTGGACCCCAACGACCGCAGCAAGATTTACATCACCACGTATGGCGGCGGAGTCTGGCATGGACCAGCCACAGGCGCCGCGAACCCGCCGGAAGGGGACGTGACTCCCGTTCCAATCGCCCATTGATAATGGATCAGAGCGAGATCGCTCGTAGCCGTACAACCCGGCGGGCACAAGTCTATTTCGATTGTGCTGGAATAGTGGCTCCTGACGGCAAAAGAAACGCTATAGGCCACTGCTCCCGGCCCTCGGCCGCCAGCGTGGACCAATTCAGGGTGGACGCGGATTCGAACGCCAGTATCTTCACCAGCGGATCGATTTCCCTGAACCGAATTGCCACGGTGTATGCTTCGCCGGTTGCGGTCAGCGTTAAAGGTTCCTGCGATGCGCCCGGATTCCGGCTACGGACGAAGAGTTCGGCTATTTTGAGATCGTCCAACATCTGGAAAAAATATGGCCGGCCCGTGAGCAACGAGTTATAGACATAGTCAGCCAATACGCTTCCAAGGGGATTGACGTACGCATCGTCGAAGTTATCCTTCGCCGGATTTGAGTTATCCGAGGCGTCGACACGATAGTTCATGCGAGTTTCGCCTAGCCCGCGAAAGTCGAATGAGAACACCTCATAGCCGTCACTTATCAACTTGGAAATCCGGGGCCAGTCTTTTTGCGAAGCTTTGCCATCAAGGCTGAACCAAAGGATAGCTCCCTTGGGGTGGTTGCCATCGTTGTGAAAGTGGAGAAGAGGCATTTCAAGATAAGTGCTGTGATGAAGCACGTAGCGATCGATCCGGACGGCGCCGGCCGTGCTGCTGCCGACGGCTTCCCAGCGCAGTTCCCTGGCGGGGGAAAAGCCCGCATAGCGATTGACTGTCCAGGAGGCAATATCGGGATCCAGCTCGCTCCGGTACAGTTCGGCGAGTGTTTTCCCATTGCGATGCGGCGCCTCGGCGGAATAGGCAGCTATCAAGCGCAGAAGCGATTGACCCTCCGGATAGTCAACCGATACCTGTCCGCTTCTTGTTACCTGGAGGTCGGCATCGCTGAATTCGGTGACCGGGGGAAGACCGTGGCGTACCGGCATGTTATTGGAACGATCGAGGAAGTTCAACGCCGCTTCCTGATTTTCGAGAGAATACTCATGCCGGTTATAGCTTTCGGCGAATTCGATTTGGTCGGCGTGTCCAAAGCGTTTGTAGAATGCACTCACTTCGGAGTAGGACTTATGAGCGCCCGCGACGGGGAAGAAATCGAGAGTGGCGGTTGCTATCATGACCGCACGCGGGTACATCATCAATAACATGCCCGCGTTATCTACACCATTCGATATAAGTCCGAAGAGGTCCTGTTCCGGATCGCTGTCGTAGTCGGCAAAGATGCGGTTTTCCACGCGCATGGGAAGCGCCGTGATGTAGCAGGATGGAATAATAACCTTGATACGCTCATCCAGCGCGCCCAGCAACGCGGTCTGGAAGCCTCCACCGCTGGTTCCCGTGATGCTGATCCTCTTACCATCAACGTCTGAGCGAGTGAGCAGATAATCCACGGCGCGCATACCATCCCAAATTTCCCACCGCGCCAGATTCGCTCCGGCAAGGTAGGCCAGGTTTCCCATGACGGCGTGCTCGCCGCAGATCAGGTTGTAACGGCTCTTCTTTGCCGTTGCATCCCAGAACTGGCTTCGCTCGCCTTGCCCCACGGGATCCCACCTGATGACGAGATAGCCGCGCAACACCAACCGCTGGCAGAGATCCTGGTAGTGATTTTTCCCGTTTGGCGAGTGTCCCGCAGGGACCAAAACGGCTGGATGCACCCTGTCGCCGTTCTCCGGCACGTAGACGAGCGCCGTCACATAAAAGCCGGGAAGGCTTTGATAGATGAGTTTTTCAATATGAAAACCGGCGGCTGAAACCGTGCCAGTAATGGTTGCGTGCAGGTCTGTCTTCTCCGTGGGCAGGCCGCCAATCATCTCCAGAACCGATTTTCTCAATTCCGCGCGCAATTCAAGAAGATCGTTCTCGTTTCTTACCTGCGACCAGCGGCTCCGGCGAAGTTCATCCTCATTCCATGCGAGCGCAGTTTGATAGAGGAGATAGGGCGTAATTTGCGGGCCTTGCGCGCCGGCCGGGGGCAAGACGCGGAATGCTTCAGCGGGAGGCGCGTTGTTACTCGCCGCATCCGGCGAGCGCGAACCGGACGCCATGGGTTTGTTAGTTACCTGCAGATTCTGTCCTGCAGCCGTCGCAGCGCACATTATGGCGATCGCAATGCCGCGCACCAGTTGCACACCCATCGAATCGCTCATCCGCCCCCCCTGAATTGCAGCCCAACGCCGCACATGGCCGGCTCTTACTTATCCTCTACCAAGGTCAGCAGTCCAAATCTCTCTGGAGTATGAAAGGATTTGCTCATTGGAGCCATCCAGGCAATCGATATACGCCGGTCCGGCGGCCCTTGACTGCGAAACAAGTTAGCGCGAAATGTCCTGCCGGAAGCCGGAGACCGTGAATCGAGCGCAGCAAAGGGAATGCGCATGGCGCCATACCATACTTTCGTTTTCGGATCGATGCGTGCAGCGGCCTGAAACCCGGAGTTCCAAGTCCAGCCCGCCGTATGATCGGGGAGATCGAGATTGATATCGAGGTCGACCCACTCCCGCTGCGGCGACACCTCAAACTCCTTATATCTGCGAATGTTGTGAAAGTCGGAACCTATGAACAGCTCGGCAACATCCCAATTCCAAAGTCCATTGGTCTCTTTCACCGCATCCGGGGAAGGCTTGAGATATAACTCCTCGTAGGGACACTCGAACAGGAGATAGAGATTGTTCTTTGTCCACCGGGAGCTTACTTTGGTTCGATACGTGGGAACGGGGCGACCCCAGTTATCGGCTTCAGCGTAGACTGAGGTTGCTCCGCGCCAGAAAGCCGACTGCGTATCGGTATCCAGCACAACGTCCTCAGCTGCGTATTCACTCCTGAACGTGCTGCTGTCAGCAGCGCCTGCATGAATTGCGCTGCCCAGCACAAGCAGGCATGAGGCAATCATTTTTTTCACGGTCAGTATCCTCGGTGAAATACGTTGACGCTCAAAGGTGGGGCGCCCAGCCGTTTTCGTATTCGCGCGTCCACATTTTCATTGCCTGCGGGTCATCCTGAGCTTTCCCGTCCTGCGGGTCAAGCTGCAATTCGCGGCTTAACTCCCAGGAGATATTGGAAAGTTGAAGCATGGTAACAACGATGTTGCCCTGGGAGATAGGAGCGTGGAGTTTCTCGCCCTTGGCGATGGCCGCGATAAAGTTAGCGAAATGCGCGTCCGTTGGAAGATCGCCATCGAATTTGTCAGAAAACGACGTTGGATCGTCTGTGAATTCCCCTGTCTTGTTTCCCTTGAGGTCATAGACTTCATATCCGGCGCCGCCATCACCATAAATAAATACCGTCCCATCGGTTCCGGCTACGGTCAGGCCCGTATCGTGGTTGTAATACTTCATCCCGTTGCAGGATTTGCTTTCCCACGAGATCATCTTATCGCCGTAGTCGAAGCTGGTCACCAGGGTATCGTAAAACTGCCAATCATCTTTGAACTGGTATCTACCGCCCAAAGAGGTTACGCGGTTCGGGTAGTCGACACCGAGCGCCCAGCGGCAAATATCGACACTATGCGTGCCGTTGTTCAGAGCCTCGCCGGTACCCCAGTGTTTGAACCAGTGCCAGTTATAAGGGTGAATATTATCCTTGTATGGCCTGCGAGGCGCGGGCCCCTGCCAGAGATCCCAATCGAGTTGCGGCGGAACCGGCACTTCCTTGCCTGTTCCGATCGATTTTCTCACGTTGGTGTACCAGGCTTTGGCGAAGTAGGGGGTGCCGATCAGGCCGTTGTGGATCTTGTCGACGGCTTCGATGGTGCGCGAACAGGATCGCTGCTGAGTGCCCTGCTGCACGAGCTTTTGATATTTCTGTTGCGCCTGTACCAACAGTGCACCCTCGGCAGGATTGTGGCTGCATGGTTTTTCAACATAAACGTGCTTGCCCGCCTGGAGAGCGGCAATGGCCAGAGGGGTGTGCCAGTGGTCGGGAGTGGCGATGGTGACGGCGTCAACGTCTTTTTGCTGGAGCACGGATCGAAAGTCCTTGTCGCTGGCGGGAGCGTAGCCTAACTCGTGTTCCGCAATACCCGCAAACTTTGCCCGAATGTTGTCATCGACATCGCAGATATGCGAAATACGGGCCGTATCCTTATTCGCCATTAACCCCGAAAGGTGGGCATAGCCGCGCCAGCGCAGGCCCATAATTGCAAAATTAAGACGATCGTTGGAGCCGAGGATCTGACTGTAACTCTTCGCGGTGGAACTAATTGCCAGACCCGCCGCGCCGGCGGCAAGCGTGTCGAGAAATTCACGTCGACTAACCATGTGTCTCTCCATTGAACTTACAAAGTCTCGACTGCCCGTTTCAGGCCGGGGTGAATGCGGTTATTTGAGGCAGTCGTCCTCGCCCGGGTGCTTGCGTTCCCTGAATCTTCCGCCCTTGCTCACGGTAAAACGGGAAATCTTACGCGGGGTCAAGTATACACAAATGAAACTCGATTGGCGGGCCGCAAAGCATGAAGAATCCGTTCGGCCGGCGTAGGCGAGCAAGCCTCTCCCGGCTTCTTGACGCTCCCCTCATCCGGGTGCAACTATCAATTCTGATTTGGAGCCGGGGGATCGATTCGATGAAGATTCGGCCGGCCATCAAGGTTGTTCAAGCAACAGAGACAAGACCGATTGTGCGAAGCAGCAATCAAGAAGGAAAACGGTGAATGATGACTGATGAATCGACTTCCGGGACCGATCGCAGAATCTTCATAAAACAGGCAGCGGGCACCATGCTGGCGGCGGGAATGGAGGCACGCTCCTACGCGCGGGTCATGGGCGCGAACGATCGCATCAGGCTGGCTCAACTGGGATGCGGAGCGCGCAGTCACGGCCATGTGCACATGGTTCAGATGGCCTCCCGGCACATCCCGGTTGAGACAGTTGCGGTTTGCGATATTTGGAGTTTGGCCCGGGAACAGCGTGCAGCCCAGGTGAAGGAAGCCTTCAATCTGGACCCGCGATCCTATAAGTACTCGGAAGAGATGCTGGCCGCCAAGGATATCGATGGAGTGATGATTGCCACGGGCGACTTTCAGCATGCCAGGCTGTGCACGGAAGTGGTGCGGGCGGGCAAGGACTGTTATGTTGAGAAGCCGTTCGCCAATGTTCTCTCTGAAGCTAAAGAAGCCCGCGATGCGGTGAAAGCATCCCGGCAAGTGGTCCAGATGGGTGCGCAGCATCGCAGCGAGCCCTACCAGTTAGCCGTTCGCGACATCGTCCGGTCGGGCCGTATCGGCCCCATTGTGCACATCGAACAGGAGTGGAATGTGAATGAGGAGCGCTGGCGATTTGTGAACATGGATACCGGCAACTCGACGGGGATGGAGCAGGACAGGAATATGGAATGGAAGAAGTGGCTGTTCGAGCGCCCATCAAAGCTTCGCGAGGAGGATACGGACTGGGAACGATGGCTGTCGGGCAAGCCTCACCGGCCGTTCGATCCTCATGTATATCTTGAGTTCCGTCTCTACAAGGAATATTCCTCGGGAATCTTCGATCAGTGGATGAGCCATGGCAGCGATCTGGTGCATCTGTGGACCGACGAAACTTATCCTGAGAGCGTGGTAGCCAACGGCGGCATTTATGCGTGGAAGGACGGACGCGAAAATCCCGATACGTGCGTGGCAGCGGTCACTTATCCCAAGGGCTTTCTTTATACCTATAAGAGCGTGTTTGGGAACAGCTTTAGAAGCTTTTCGAGGATTCAAGGCCGTGATGGCACGATTGCGAATTATGGCGGCGAAGGGGCATCGCTGTTTACGGTCAGCAAAGAAGGCGGCAGGGATGAATGGTCAGGATCAGCGGAGACAAAGAGCGTGCCTTTAGTCAGTCCCGCGATAGACCGGGAAGAAGTGGTGAGGGTTCCCGGCGCCGAACCGCCCGACTCGGATGGTCCGGATGATGACAGCGAGGTCCATATTATGAACTGGCTCACAGCCATGCAGGCGCGAACCCAGCCGAATGCGAACGTGGATCACGGATTTTCGCACTCGATTGTGACCATCATGGCAGCGCAATCTTACTGGAGCGGCAGGAGACTTTACTGGAATCCCGCGACGGAAGAGATTGTGGATCAACCGGTTCTCCCGGCCAGTTAAGCACCCTGCAAAACGAGTGACATTGATCCAAATTCAATGGGAATGGGATCAATCGGAATGAGATCAATGGGAACGAGATTAATCAAGTGAATCTCATGCAGCAAGCCGGGAAGGCGCCCAAGCCTCGCAGCGCAGGACGCGTGCGTTGGTGGATCGTTTGGACGCTGTTTTTTTCGACAGTTATCAATTACATCAGCCGCCAGACATTCTCTCTTTTGGTTCCGGTGATTTCAGCGCAATATCATCTGACGAACGCGGATCTGGGTAAAATATTTGCGGCGTTTCAGGTCTCGTATGCGGTGACATGGCTCCTCGGCGGCATATTTCTTGACGCCGTAGGTACGCGGCTTGGGCTGGCGCTGGCCGTGGTTTTCTGGTCCGTGGTCAACATCCTCACCGGATTCGCCGGCTCCGTCTTCGGCTTCGCAGCCTTTCGATTTCTGCTCGGGATTGGAGAAGGCTTTAACTGGCCGGGAGCCAGCAAGACAGTTGCAGAGTGGTTTCCCAGCCAGGAACGCAGCCTCGCTGTGGCGATCTTCGATAGCGGCTCCAGTGTGGGAGGAGCCGTGGCGGCGCTGTCGATTCCCTTGATCGCGCTGGCTTTTGGCTGGCGATCGGCCTTCGTTTTTTCAGGAGCGATTGGATTTGTCTGGTTGCTGATGTGGCTGCGGGTCTACCATCTGCCCGACAGCCATCCAAGGGTTACACCGGAGGAGGTTTCGTTGATCCGCGCGGGACAGGAGACGCCTGTTGTTTCCACGCAACGCGGCGTGGAGCGCTGGCTCAATCTTGCGGGGAATCGAAATGTCTGGGGCATTGTGCTTGGCCGCGCATTCACCGATCCGATCTGGTGGTTCTATATTGCCTGGCTGCCCAAGTACCTTAGCGATGCGCGGGGATTCAGCCTCGAGCGAATCGCCTTCTTTGCCTGGATGCCATTTGTCGCTGCCGATATCGGGAATTTTACAGGCGGCCTGATTTCCGGCTATTGCATCCGCCGAGGCATGTCTGTGATTCGCGCCCGCATTTGGGTATGCGTCTTCAGTTGCCTGCCGATTCTGGCCGGAATTCCCGCCGCCGGCGCGCACAGTGTCTACACGGCGTTGGCGTTGATCTGTGTTGCCTTGTGGGGTTACGCGAGCTGGTCCACGATGGGCCTGACTCTGCCCTCGGACCTGTTTCCCCAGGATGTGGTGGCCACGGTTACCGGTCTGAGTGGATTGGCAGCCGGACTGGTGGGTGCGGTCTTCACCATTGCCGTAGGCTTTCTGGTCGATCGCTTTTCTTTCGGACCTGCATTCATGGTGGCAGGATTGCTGCCCCTCTTTGCAACCGCGTGCCTATTATTATTGGTCCGCGCGCCCCGCGACGCGCCGGCATCATAGAGCATTTTCGGAATACACGTAGACTTCTTGAGAGCGATGAAAGGTGGCTTTTTCTTAATGAAAAAGCCACTTGAGTGCGTGCATTCGGTCTCCAGCAATTCCGAAAATGCTATCGCCTCGACAGGCTCGCCTCTTTCGTCTCATCCAGTTCCGCCGCAGAGTCGGGGTCAAGATAAACGGTTGCGTCCGGATGGGTGCGGAGAATCGTTGCCGGACATTCGGTTGTAATGGGTTCAGTGAAAGCGCGCTTGACGATTTGCATCTTACGCTTTCCCGGCACGGACAGAATCAGCCTGGGCACGCGCAAGAGCGCAGGGATGGTAAGCGTGATCGCGGTAGCAGGTACTTCCTCGATGCTTGCGAACCAGCCTTCGGCGAACTGTTGCAGGCGGCAGGCTGAATCGAGAGTTACGATCTTCACGTCAGCGGGATCATGAAAATCTGCTTCCGCGGGATCGTTGAAGGCCAAGTGTCCATTTTCTCCAATTCCAAGCAGGCACAACTGTGGGCCGGCGGCGCGGAGCTTCCGGGCATAATCCAGGATTTGAGAGTCATGATCGGGAGTACTGCCATTGATTTCGAAGAATTCGCGCATACGGACGCGGGAGGTCAGGTTTTCCCGAAGATAACGCCGAAATGAGGCCGGATGGTGCTCATCGATGCCGACATATTCATCCATATGAAAACCAATCACCTTGTCCCAGGGAATGCCGGGTAGTGAAACCAGGGCACGCAGCGTGTCAAGCTGTGAAGCGCCTGTAGCAAAGATGACGCCGATGCTATCCTGCGCAGAACCCAATTCACGCAGGCACTCCGCGGCGGCCTGTGCGGCGGCTCTTCCAGCGGATTCCCGGTCAGGGTGAACCTCAACCTTCAAGCGGTCAATTTGAAAACGAATCGTGTCCATAGGGATGCGGGTCAAATCCTTTCTTGCTGTTGTGCATCGTGATGCATAACGGAGAACTCTTTATTGATTATAAAAGCCATGAGGTCCATGCCAACTTCGCTCACATCAACCGGCACAAAAGACACTGTGCAGGCCGCTGTTTTCTTCTCAGTTACAAACTGAATTATTGAATCATTGCCGCTGGTTGTGCGGGAACGGGACGGTCTTCCCGCTCAATCTCCCTCAATTTAAGATACACCGCATTCGTCCATCCAAACCCGATTACATTTTCCTTGTAACCTGCGGTCACGGCGACGTTCGCGTTCCCCGTGACCACGTCATATTTCTCGCGAATGGTCCCGTCCGCTGCAAATCCCGCATCGACCGTGGCGTCAAAGTGTTCGGCGATGCGCACTGCGTCGGCGTGGAAGCCCAGCTCATCGAGGCCGGCAACGGCGATCCAGTTTGTCGGCGCCCATCCGTAGGGCTCGTCCCATTGCAGCCCGGTGTTGGTGTTGCTGGTCGAGAGCCCGCCAGGCCGCTCGAACAGATTCAGCTTCGCCTCCATCTGGTTTGCTTCTTCACGCGTGGCCACGCCCGTCCACAACGGATAGAGCGAAGTGATGAACGCATAGTCAGACGTCTTGGCATGATAAAAATCGTAATCGGCAAACACGCCATCCTTGGCGCGCCACAGATACTGCTGCATCGCGGCGGCGCGCGCGTTGGCCTTGCGGTCCCAGTGCAGAGCGTCTTGCGGCTTGTCCAGCAGATGCGCAAAGTGCGCCATGTCGCGCTCATAGCGGTAGAGCAGGCTGTTCAGGCACACCGGCGCGAAGTGATGCGTCGCGCCTGAAAACGGGCCAAAGCGATCGCTGGTATCGAAGCCAGACTCGCGCATGGCGCGGTCGCCCTGATAAAAATCGCGCGTCAGCCGGTAGCCGCCGTACCAGGCACGCATGCAAACCACGCTCGCGTTGACATCGCAGCTTGTCTGCCTGAGCCGCGCCGCTTCCGCCGCATCGGGATGCTCGGAGCCTTTCACCAGGAAAGCATTCCCCGCCGGCGTGGGATGCTCGACCAGCCCTCGAATCACGTCAGGATAATAACTGCTGGCATCGCTCATCTCCGGCACCGGACCCGAACCGTAATCGTAATAACGCGCCAGTCCGGTAGTGCCTGCCTTGTGCTCTTGACTGGTCCATGTCGAGTAATCCTTCCCGGCAACCTCGTAAGCGTGTTCCAGCCACGCGTCGGCTTCTGTGCGGCCGGCGGGCGTGGCCGCAAAGCTGGCGCGATCCTCGTACACCGCGCGGATCATCGAGGTGAGAAAGGGCGGCTGCGACCGAGTGAGGTAATAAGTGCGATTGGCGTTGAGCACCGATCCATAATGTTCAACTTCGAAGAGGAAGTTATCGACCATGCCTTTGGCCAGGGCTTCGCGATGATCCGCTTCGAGTCCGAGAAGAATGAAATAACTATCCCACCCGTACATCTCGTTGAAGCGGCCGCCGGGCACGACATACGGATGAGGCAGATACAAAAGGCCCTGCGCGGGCAGCGACTGCGGCATCACGTCGCCCAGCTTCTCAATGCGTTTGGGCAGCGGCATCACCCTCACATGGCACGTCTGCCCGGCAGCGATCACCTCTGCGGGCGCCGGCATCTCCGCCGGCAGATACAGCACCGGCGTGGCGCCGGCCTTCGCATCGGTCTTCGTATCGGTAGGCGAATCGCAATCGGCCGTCGAGCGGGTCAGCGTATCCCACGCCGCGTGAATGTAGCGCAGCGTCTCTGCCGAGTCAGGAACGCGCGCAACCGGAGCCTGCGCGCCGGAGGCGGCGAAGGCGGCAACAAGCAACGCAGGAAAGATAAGGCGAGGCAGTTTCATGCAAACCCCAAGATGTGACGCGATGAATTCCTCTGAGCCTATCGCGCGCAATCGATTCTTGTGTAGCAATTTTATTCGCATCGGCCGGGAACAGTTCCTCCTTGCGCGGTGTCTACAAGAGCACAGTGGTTTCGATAAGGATGAGCAAAGGGCCTTGAAGCTCTGCCACGCGCGTGAAGCGGTGTCGTGAAGCCGTGTATTGCGCAGCGCGGACACGCGTGTCCACAAGGCCTCCGCAGCCTCCGGATCGAGCCGCCGTAACTTCGATCTTGAGTGAGGCAGGCCATGTTTGAAGATTCCACATTCGAGTCCATGGGCGTCATCCGCACACGAAGCCGCGGATGGATGCTGGCAACCTTCACACTCAACGGCTCCATCCTGCTGGCGCTCGTTCTGTTGCCGCTCATCTACCCTGAGGCGCTGCCGAGCCTGTCCACGCCGATTCTGATGGCTGCTCCTGCGCCACTCGTCGATCAGACAAGGCCTCAGCCTGTGCCGGTGCATTCCACCGTCGCGAATACACAGTTTCCTCAAGATATTCAGTACCCATCCCGCATCCCCGCGCATATTCCACCAAACGATAGCGTGGAGGCACCGGGGATCAGCGACCCGATCAACATCGCTTCGGATGGGGCCGGCACGAGCAGTCCCGACAACCCATGGGGCAATCAGCCTCCTGTTGTCGTTATGCAGCAGCCACCTAAGGGACCCACACACGTTTCGCAGGGAGTGATGACGGGATTGTTGCTCGACAAAGTTCTTCCTGTTTATCCGCCTATCGCCAGAGCTATCCACATGGAAGGTACGGTCGTGCTGCAGGCCACCATTTCAAAGAACGGCACAATCGAAAATCTGCGCGTGGTGAGCGGGCCTGCGCTCTTGCAGCAGGCTGCGCTCGACGCCGTGCGGCAATGGCGCTATCGTCCGTATCTGCTCGACGGCCAGCCGGTCGAAGTGGAAACCACGGTGAATGCCGTGTTCAAGCTGAACTGAGCCGTCGGCGTCACGCGGCTCCATCGAAACTGGCGCGGGAAAGGTGCCATCGGCGACAATGATCTCCGCCATGGCACATCTTTCCCGTCGCGCATTTCTCGCCTCCGCATCCACTACTGCCGCATTCACATCGCTCGCCACGCCGAAGTTCTCCTGGGCTCGCGCCGTTGCTGCTCCTGCGCGCACACGCGTGCTGATCGCATCGAGCGCGCCGGACGGAATCCTCGCCTATGACTGGGACCCGGCCACTGCGGAGCTGACTACCGCAGGCGTGGCCGCAAAGGTCCCCAAAGTGGCGTGGCTCGCCTTCTCGCACGGGCATGACTATGTCTACTCGGCCTCAGAGCTCGACGTGTTCGAGGGCAAGCCCACCGGCGAGGTGGCCAGCTTTCGCCTGGTGAAGGGCGAGCTGCAGCCGCTCTCCGCGCGCAACTCAGCCGGCGTGGGAACCTGCCATGTGGCCATCGACCATACCGGCCAGATGCTCATCGCAGCCGACTACGTGGGCGGCAGCGCGGCCAGCTTCCGCATCGCGGACGGCCAACTCAGCGAGCCCGTCTGGACTGAGCGCTACACCTATCACGGCCCCAACACCGACCGGCAAAAAACGGCGCACGCGCACTTCTCGTCGTTCTCGCCGGACAATCGGTTCGCCTACATCAACGATCTGGGCGGCGACTGTATTCATATTTACCGGCCCGATCCGGCCACCGCAGCCATGAAGCCCGCGGGAACCTACCGCGGCATCCCCGGCTCCGGCGCGCGCACCCTGCGCTTTCATCCCAACGGCCACACTGCTTACTGCATGAACGAGATCGTATCCACTGTCGACGTGCTCGAGTGGCACAAGGCAGACGGGAGCCTGACTCTGGTTACGCGCATCAACCTGTTGCCGGATGGCTATCAAGGCCCCACGCGCGGATGCGACACGGTAATCTCGCGCGACGGAAGATTCGTCTACTTCGCCAATCGTGACGACGACTTCCTTTACACCTTCAGCGCGGATGCGAAGACCGGCGCGCTCACGCCCATCGCCCGCTCGAACTGCGGCGGAAAAACTCCGCGCAACTTCGTGCTCGATCCCACAGAGCGCTGGATGCTGGTGGCCAATCAGGATTCGAATCTGGTGAGCGTCTTTGCCCGCGATCCCGCAACGGGCAAGCTCGCAGATGAGGGCAAGAGCGTCGCGGCAGAAGCCCCCATGCGGATTCTATTTACTTAGTGCGGTGTCCCAAGAGTTCATTGCATAAATGGAGTGCCCGAAAAGCAGGTCCTTCGACTCCGTTTGGCGCAGAAAACGCGCCAAACTCCGCTCAGAGGCTGTGACTTTTTCGATTTGCTTTGCGGTATGGAATGAGATTTCCAGATAGCTTCAGTCTATAAGCAAGACATGGGCGAATTTTCTACGGAAAGAGGTGGTTCGGCGGTTCGTTT
>JBAUCP010000291.1:0-3517 GCA_049677625.1 Occallatibacter sp.
GCCATCGCCCTCAACGCCTATCTCGACGCCGCGGTCTTCAATGAGCCGCGCCCCTTCTCGCGCGAGGATTTCTTCGCCTTCATGCTCAGCCAGTCCCAGCTTCTGCCCGGCGGCGCACTGGGAATCCTCGCCGAACTGGCTGCATCCAAGTCGTGCATGGTCGGCGCGCTGAACAATGAAGCGCGCGAAACCAACGACTACCGTTTCAAACAATTCAATCTGCGCCGCTACTTCAAAGTCTCGCTCAGTTCGTGCTACGTTGGTCTGCGCAAGCCGGAGCCAGCCATCTACCGCCGCGCGCTCGACATTCTGGGCGCGCCGCCCGAGCGCATTCTGTTCATTGACGACCGGCCGGAGAACGCAGCCGGCGCCGCAGCCTCCGGCATGAAGACCATCGTCTTCCAGGGCGAAACCGCCCTGCGCAATGAGTTAAAAGCACTGGGAGTGTTTTAGCGTGGTGTCCCGAAAGTTCATGGCATAAATGGAGGTCCCGAAAAGCAGGTCCTTCGGCTCCGTCCGCCGCGGCGGACGGAGCTCAGGATGACAGAGTATTTATGAGGCGAACTTTGGGGACAGGATACTAGCTGCCAAAGACTTGCAACGAACCCGAAAACGTTGCGTCGGGAAAAGCACGAAGTGTCAGGGCACGACTTTAGTCGTGCCGCAGATGCAACATAATTCGTGAGGGCTTTAGCCCCTGCGGAACCGAGAATCGAGGAAGATCTATGCAACTGGGACTGATCGGCCTGGGCAAGATGGGCGCAAACATGGCGGAGCGGCTGCGGCTTGGCGGCCACCATGTGGTCGGCTTCGACTTCAACGCCGAAGCCGTCGCCAGCCTGACCAAATCCGGCAACATCGGCGTCAGCTCGCTTGAAGACCTGGCCAAAAACCTCACCGGCCGCAAGGCCGTCTGGATCATGGTGCCGCAGGGCAAGCCGGTCGACGAAACCATTGAAAAGCTCGAAGCCCTCCTCAACCCCGGCGACATTCTCATCGACGGCGGCAACTCCTACTACAAGGACTCGGTGCGCCACTATCAGGAGATCACCGCCAAAGGCTTTCAATTCGTCGACGTTGGAACCTCCGGCGGCATCTGGGGACTCAAAGAGGGTTACAGCATGATGATCGGCGGCGACCAGGAGACGGTCGGCTATCTGCGTCCCATCTTCCAGACCCTTGCGCCGGCCGCAGACAAGGGCTGGGGCCACGTGGGCCCCGCCGGCGCCGGCCACTTCGTCAAGATGGTCCACAACGGCATCGAGTACGGCATGATGCAGGCCTACGCCGAGGGCTTCACGGTGATGGAGAAGAAAGAAGTATTCAACCTGGACCTGCCGCAGATCGCGCAGATATGGCGCTTCGGCAGCGTCGTCCGCAGTTGGCTGCTCGACCTCACCGCCGACGCGCTGGCCGGCAACCCCACCCTCGACGGCCTGCAGGCCTACGTCGCCGACTCCGGCGAAGGCCGCTGGACGGTCTTCGAAGCCTTCGACCTCAACGTCTCCGCGCCGGTCATCACCGAGTCGGTCATCCGCCGCATCCGCTCCCGCGAGGACAATAACTTTACCGACCGCATGCTGGCCATCATGCGCAATGAGTTCGGCGGCCACGCAGTCAAGAAGGGCTAGGTCGCGCTTTTCAGCCATTCGACTGTAAGCTGTGAACAACCAGGAGGCACACATGGCGACGATATCGATGAAGGTAATGCCCGAGGACCTTTCCCAGGTTCAAACGGGCTCGGAACGAATCCCTGAGCCGGGGATTCTGGTGATCTTTGGCGCCTCCGGCGATCTGACCAAGCGCAAGCTGCTGCCTGCGCTCTTTCACCTGCGCCAGGCCAACCTGCTGCCCAAGCAGTTCGCCATCGTCGGCGTCGCCCGCCGTCCCCTTGGCGATGAGTTCGCAGCCGACATGCGCGAGGGCGTCGTCGAGTTCGGCGGCGCTGACGCCTCCGATCCCAAACTCGACGAGTTCGTCCAGCAGGTCAGCTACTTCGCCCTCAACTTCGACGACCCGGCCAGCTACGCCGGCCTCAAGGCTGAGCTCGACCGCATCGGCAAAGAGAGAAACATCGGCGGCAACCGGCTCTTCTATCTCGCCACTGCGCCCGAGTTCTTCGCCGGCATCATCGAAAACCTTGGCGCGCAGGGCCTGGCGCACCCGGAAACCGGCGCAGCCGCTGTAGTCATCGAGAAGCCCTTCGGCCACGATCTCGACTCCGCGCGCGAGCTCAACCGCCAGGTCAACGCCGTCTTCCGCGAGAGCCAGGTCTTCCGCATCGACCACTACCTGGGCAAGGAGACGGTCCAGAATCTGCTCGTCTTCCGCTTCGCCAATGGCATCTTCGAGCCCGTCTGGAACCGCAACTTTATTGACAGCGTGCAGATCACCGTGGCTGAAACCCTCGGCGTCGAAGGCCGCGGCCCGTTCTATGAGAAAGCCGGCGCGCTGCGCGACGTGGTCCAGAACCACATGATGGAGCTGCTCGCGCTGGTCGCGGTCGAGCCGCCGCCGAGCTTTGAGGCCGAGAGCGTGCGCCGCGAAAAACTCAAGGTCTGGCAGGCCATCCCGCCCATTCCGTTGACGCACTCGGTGCGCGGCCAGTACGGGCCGGGTATCGTGGGCGGCCAGCATGTCATCGGCTACCGCGACGAGGAGCGCGTCAACCCCGAGTCCGGCACTGAGACCTTCGCCGCCATGCGTCTCGAGATCGAAAACTGGCGCTGGGCCGGCGTTCCCTTTTACCTGCGCGCCGGCAAGCGCATGAAGAAGCGCGCCACCGAGATCAGCATCCAGTTCAAGCAGCCGCCGCTGCTCATCTTCAACCGCCTGCAGCAGGACGGCCCCTGCAAAGGCATCGAGCCCAACCTGCTCACCATCCGCATCCAGCCCGACGAAGGCATCGCCCTGCGCTTCGGGACCAAGGTGCCCACCACTCCGCAGATGTCGGTCTGCCCGGTCACCATGGACTTCGACTACGAGACCGCCTTCGGCAAATCCAGCGCCAACGGCTACGAACGCCTGCTCCTCGACGCCATGCTCGGCGACCAGACGCTGTTCTCGCACCGCGACGGCGTGGAAACCACTTGGGCGCTGTACACGCCGATTCTGCAAGCCTGGGCAGCCAAGAAGCCAGAAGTCTTTCCAAATTACTTCGCCGGCACCTGGGGCCCCGAGTGCGCCGACCATTTGCTGGAGCAATCCGGCCACAGTTGGAGAAACGACCTCGGCCGCCACGCGTAAAAAAAGGTCGTAAAAAACGGGAATCCGACAATTGAAAACCGGAGCGTGTGAGGCTAAGCTCTGCTCATGCGCTCCCTTATTCTTGGAATCCTGATTTGCATCTGCACCGGGTTCGCCTCGGCTCAGAGCAGCATACGGCAGGTTGATTTTAAGAACTTCAAGTATCCGTTGCGCGGCCCGCTGCTTGGGCACAGTGCCATGAGTTGGCTGGGCGACCCACGGAACGGATACTCGAAACGCCCGCCAATTCGCTTATTACGTGGCGCCGATG